>CADCQO010000241.1 GCA_902803585.1 uncultured Ruminococcus sp. | reverse complement strand
TTCAAGTATATCACGTGGAGCTTCGTGACGCTTTGTTTTATTCACTTTTTATCGGTTCTTACCCACGGATTTTAGGGAAGAGCCTTAAAAGTTTCCGCAGTTCTTCACGGCTGCTGAAAAATCCCACCGCAAGCCCTGCAAGAAACGCCGCTCCCAGTGCTGTAGCTTCATTTGTAAACGGACGCTGTACAGCAGCCGCTGAAATATCTGCCTGAAACTGCATCAGAAGGTTATTGGCTGATGCACCGCCGTCCACTTTCAGACACGTTATTTTCTGTCCGCTGTCCGCTTCCATTGCCTGAAGTAAATCTTCTGTCTGATAGGCGATGGATTCGACAGAGACTCTGATAATATGCTCAATGCCTGTACCTCCTTTATCTCTCACCAGACACTAACATTTTCTGATGAGTTTATTTTAGAAGAAAAAATATACTGTGGCAATCCAAAAAACGCCATACCGCCCTTTATTATCACAGCGTGACCTAACCAAAAAGCTGCTGCCGCAAAACATTGTATCCGGTGTTTTGCGGCAGTACTTCTATGTTTTCTTATCTGCTTGAAAATGTATCAGGTGTAAAGCAAATATACCCAGTAATCCTGAAGGCCCTGCTCGCTCGTTCCCGTATCTTCTACCATGATTCTGAACGGGCGCCCCTTCAAAGGCCATCTGCTCTTTGAAAAGTCCTTTTCCAGATCTTTAAACATCCGCAGGCAGTCCTGACGGAAACGTACGGCATCAAAAACGGGCTTGCCGTTGTAGTCAAAATAATATGCCTTTGCGGAACGTGCCGGATATTCAATCGTGCAGGCTCCATACGGACCACCCAGTTCTGTGCCCTTATTTGCTGCCCACAGCTTTTCTTCCCATACTAATCCGTATTGTTCTTCACCGATCTTTCTCAGTTCTGCGATTACGGCATCCCAATCATATTCGGGATAATACGGCTGGTATATCGGGTCTAATTTCTTTGTCTGGTGAGGAGAGTCAATGGGACTGATCGTTCCGTTGCCATATACGGTAACCTGACAAGTATCTTTTTTACCGTTGACTGTTTCCACTGTAATGGTCGCTGTACCCGAACCGATACCGGTTACACGGCATTTATCGTCTATCGTAATAACGCTCGAATCTGACCAATACCATCTGATGCGTGTACTGTCTGCATTGGCGGGAGAAATAACGGCGGAAAGCTGTACAACATCTCCTACATTCAAACCAAGCTGATGTCTGTCCAGCGAAACAGATGTGGCTTCAACAGGAATTTTTGAAGATTCAGCAGGCTTTACTGTGTTTGACTGTACGGAGGTTTCCGATCCGGACGACTCCTGCGGTACAGTATCCGGATCTGTTTTTACTGCCGTGACAGCTGTATCGGACTGTTGAGATACGGTATTGTTCTGTAAATCAGGGCTGTTTGCGGCAGGTGCTTGTTCAGGTACGGAAGAAAACGGCGGTTCCTTGCTCCGTTCAGCATCCGGTACAGATTCCGCATTTGAATTCTGTATTTCAGATACAGCTATTTTTATCACATTTGTGTCGTCTGGTTCTGATAGACTGGACTCGACAGGAACTTCAACACGATTATTATTGGCGCATCCTGCCGGCACAGCAGCCGTCAGCGAAAGCAATACCACAAAAGCAAGTGTTCTGATACTTTTTCTCATAATAGCATCTCCTTTTCACTTTTCGGATTTTGCGTATCTTATAAGACAGGTTTTTTCATAGATGCCATCTCTGAAAATGACCCGTATACGCCCGACAAAAACTCTTACCATTATAATAGCACATATCAGAACAAATTTCTACCCCATTTTAAACAGGATTGCCTGAGCGGACAGATAAAAAAAGCCGAGCGAATTTGTTGAATTTGACATCAACCGGAAAGAAAAAGACCAAGTGAGCGTTTTCACGCTGACTCAGCCTTTTGTTGGTTCAAATACCTTTCCCCTGCCAATCGGAAAAAGTATTTGTTGCTATTCTTCTTCAAAAACTAAATCAATGCTTTTACCGTCAAAACCGCATTCCACAGACGGAAAAAACGCTGCAGCCTGCGGCAGGGACAGTTCCGGTTCGGGCATGGAAGGACTGAAATGCGTCAGCCAGAGCCGTCTGACATTCGCCTGCACCGCTAATTGTGCCGCTTCCGTATAAAGCATATGACAGGTTTCCAGTGCCCTGTCACGCTTGTCTTCCTCTCCGAACATTCCTTCGCAAATGAAAAGATCGCTGTCTTTTGCAAAATGTATGATATTTTCTGTTGGACGGGTATCAGTGGTATAGGTAACTTTCAGCCCCCTGCGGGATGTTCCTAACACCATGTCGGCTGTGTAATGTTTTCCTTCAAAGTCTGCCTGTCCTTCATGCTGCAGCTGTGACCAAACTTTCATCGGTACCTGATTCAGGACTGCCTTTTCCCTGTCAAATTTGCCGCTGCGGGGCAACGTGAAACTGTACCCCAAACATGGTACAGCATGATGTACCCGAAAAGGACGTATGACAACAGCCTCCGCCGTGATATTTTCTTCCTCTCCGCTGACCTCAATACAGCGGATCTCAAACGGCAGATTCGGTGCAATCACACACAATGCTTTCACATGACGCTGTAAACCGACAGGGCCGATTATCGTCAGCGGTTCAGTGCGCCCGTCATTTCCTAATGTCAGCAGGAATCCCGGCAAACCGGAAATATGGTCCGCATGAAAGTGTGTGATACAGATAATATCAATCGGTTTGGCTTTCTGCTCCGCCCACTTCAGCGCAATCTGTGTGCCCTCGCCGCAGTCAATCAGAATCGAGTGACCATTATAGGAAAGCAGGCAGCTGGACAGCCAGCGATTTTTCAGCGGCATAGTTCCGCCTGTTCCCAACAGTGTTATTTTCCACATATTATGGTGCCTGTTCTCCTTTCTGTTCCATCATTTGAATGAATTCCTCTCTCGTCATCAGACAGTTGAGTATTGCCAGCAGTGAATTAGCTGTCAGCTTTTGCGGCAGATGCAGACGTTTTTTCAGCTTGTCGCGGTTTTCGGCGGCATTTTCGCCTCCCGACAAACCGTATAAAAACAGATCTGTTTTCGTGATGTCGGCAGCAGGCTTGCAGCGGGCCGTGTTTATTTCGCAGACCGCCCCTGAACGGGCAATTGCAGAACACAGGATATCTTCCGACACACCCTCTACACCCAGCTTTCCTTCCTTTGAAGGTGCAGACTTGCGCTTTTCTTTGCCGAAAATATCGGGAATATAAGCGTGTTTTATCTGTTCGGACGGGACAATCCCTTTAAGAAAATTACGAATAACAAAGCCTGCACCATCGCTGTCTGTCAATATCAGCAGTCCCCTGATCTTTGCTAAATGACGAATCAGCTGCTGCTTTTCCTTATCCTTGAATACACTGAAACCATCTGTCGTAATAATAAGTCCGTCAATGAAATTGGACAGCTTGATTTTATCGTATTTTCCTTCAACAATAACAGCTTCTCTGATTGTTATCAACAAAAGCACCTCGTCTTTAATTTATTGTTTTCTGGCTTCAAGCAGCAATTTTGCCAGCAGCGTTTCCAAAAGAATCTGTCTGTCGGAAGGTTTGCTTTTCAACTCCTGATCTGCCATAAGAATGACGTCCAGCATTCTGCGCAAAACAGTTGTTGAATATCGTGATGCACGTTTTGAAGCGTTCTTCAACAGAAATTCCCTTTTGCCGTACTTGAAATCAGCAGCCAGTTCGCTGATGGTTTTCCCGCTTTCGGCGGCTACTTTGGTACGGTACATATCAATGAATACCGAACTGAGCACCGACAAAATGATTTCAGGCTTTTCGTTCTGCTCAAACAAGCCGTATAACTGACGATACGCCCCATTGTAATCGTTCGACATAATACAGTCGGACAGGGCGAAAACCCTTACTTCTGCGTTTTTTGCCACCAGCTGACGAATGATTGCTTCTGTTATCTCTCCGCCGTTTGCGTAGGCACAGAGCTTTGAAAGCTCATTATGCAGGGTTGTCATATACGTACCGCAAAGACCGATGATTCTGGCGGCATTCGGAAGGGAAAGCTCACAGCCGTTATTCTTCTCTGCCCAGCTTACCAACTGCCGTTCCAGTGCAAGTTCTCCCCGCTTCGGCAGTTCCAGAACAGTGCCGTATTTCTGAACGGCGTCTGCAAATTTTTGCAGTTTTGCTGTTTTTTTCGGATCCCTTACTAATGTCGGCATCGTAAAAATCAATACAGAGGGCAGCGTTAATTCTTCGCAGAAACGCATCAGCAGCCTGAAATCCTTCTCCGGCATTTCATCAAAGCGGTAGTCCGATACTGTTACACATTTGTACTGTGAAAACAGCGGAAACTGTTCACACGCTGCTGCTATATCCTGTAAGTCTGTTTCTGCCGGCATCTTTACATAGTCAAAATCAGATGGTTTTTTGCCGGCTACCTTTTCGCAGAGCCGCCCTGTGTAGTATTTCACAAGATATTTTTCTTCGCCGTAAATCAGATATACACTGCTGAAAGTCCCGCTGCTCAATGATTTTTTGAAGTCCTGCTCGGTCAGCTTACCCACAGGCTTTCCCTCCTTATTTGCGTTTGATTGTCGGGATACAGCCGTACAACAATATGCTGTCCCTCATAGGTACGATAGATATTTTCATGATCGCTGAGAGAAAGATATCTGACACGGTTCATGGGAATATCTGCAATAATAACCGCTGAATAATTCAGTTCCTGTTTATTGTCTATGAAGCCATTCAGAATCAGCAGATCACCGTTTTTCCAATCGTCCGGCAGCAGTGCAGCATCTGTTTCCGACTGACAGAACAGAATACGATAACCATGCAGTTCTGTCAAAAATGCGTGACACTTGCTGGTTTCATAAACTGTAATCGTTTTATCGTCATACTGCAGCCGCTGCATGGGATTTTTGCGTGTATCAGCATACATACAGATTTCGATACGTTCCTGAAGCGGCTGAAGCATCTTTTCCCAGCGTGTTTTTCCGCAAGCCAGAACGGTTTCTGTTTCAAAATCCTGCAAAAGCCTCTCCGCATAGGCAGAAGACTCTCCTTTGCGGCTGGTCAGCAGCATCAGGGAAAGTGACTGTATCTGTGTATCCGAAAGATATTTCTTTACGGAATAATAAGCGGAATAGTCCCCGCCGCACGACAAAACAGCCGCTTTATTGTTTTCCAAGACAAAAATGGAGGCACCGCTGCCTGTATCCAGTACAGCAATACGGATCGAATTGTAATTATGTATCTCTGTCAGTATAACGCCTGCTGTCAGCGAAAAAATACCTGTGAACACAAGAATGCGTACCCGATACTTTTTTCCTCTGCACAGAAAAAGTACCGCACTCAGTATTATCATGCCCACTGCCCACCAGGGTACAAAACGATAGGACAACGACAGAACAGCAAACGGAAAATGTGCTGTCTGCGCCGCTGCACCTGTTATATAATCTGACAGGAAACTGACCACCGCACAACAGGGGACTGCCAGAAAAGACAGTATCACGCTGAAGTGAAACAGCAGCATGAGAACGACCGCAGTCATCAGCGGCATAATAACTGGTGCTGATGCCATATTGGAAAGCACGGAATACACTGAAAGCCGATGGAAATACAGCACTGTCACCGGTATCGTGAAAACATACGCTGACAGGGAAACACCCAGCAGACCAAAAAAATTTTTCCGCACAGAATGACTGATTTTTTCCTTTAAGGGATATCCTGAAAAAGCCAGCGGCGTTGTATGTTCCTGACTGTATTTTGCTATTTTTTGAGCTCCGAAAATAATACCAAGCGTTGCCGAAAATGACAGCAGCAAACTGATATCCGCTGCTGCATATGGATTCAGCACGATTATTACCCAGACCGAAAATCCCAGAGAATTCAGCGAATCAGAGGATTCTGTCATAAGGACGGCCGCAAGATAAATCAACTGCATAATGCCTGCCCTTATGACTGACGGAGAAAATCCTGTAACCGTCATATATGACAGCACCAACAACATTGTCAAAAGAAGCGCTGTCGTTCTGTGGCGGAGCAGGCGAAGCACAACGGAATAAAAAATCCCTGTCAGAATGGAAAGATGCAGACCTGAAACAACAATAATATGAGATAAACCCGCCGCCTGGAGATCGTTCCGCACTTCTTCCGAGATGCCGTTTTTCTCTCCCAAAAGAAAGCCTGACACAAAAGCTGCCTGTTTTTCCGGCAGAAGACCATGAATGGTATCGGACAGTCCCTTGCGGATCTGCAGGGCATAGTAAAATAACGGTCTGTGTCCTTCGCCTGACGTAATAACCGCTTTCTCAGGCTGCGGCAGATGACCGGTCAGCGTGATGCCTTTTCCAAGACGATAGGAATTGACCGTACGGTCAAAACTGACCACAGCCTCAATCGTGTCAAACGGTTCTATCTCCAGCGGCTTTTGGGAATAAACCAGAATTTTGGTATCAATGGACAGCACTTTATGATTCATTTCAAGTTCCTTGACCCGCAGTTCATAATAATACCTGTCATACTGCGTATAAGGCAGTTCGCAAAGTTCCGCTTTTACCATCGCACTTTTATCAAGAAAGGATTCTGTCGGCGTGACAAACAAAGCTGTATAACATGAAAAAGCAAGCATCGCCGCCAGTGCTGTCAGCATTGCTGCAGGAAAAGCTTTCTGGCTGCGCAGACGTCTGCTTTTCATCGTAACAGCAAACCCTAACAAAAAAATACCCGCTAAAACAAGAGAATATTCTTTGCCCAAAAAAACAGCGACCGCTGATGCAGCGAGATAAACAAAACCAATAACTGCTGACGGTCGCTTCATGCAGATGCCTCCGAACGGATAAATTTATACTTTTCTCAGCACATATCTACCTTGAGCGGTCTGCCGCCCAACAGATGAAAATGCAGGTGGAAAACAGTCTGTCCGGCATCTGCACCGCAGTTTGATACCATACGGTAACCGCTCTCTGCAACGCCCAATTCCTTCGCCAGCTTTGCCGCTACCTCATAGATATGCGCCACTACTGCACTGTTTTCAGGGGTAAGCTCGTTGATAGAAGCAATATGTGTCTTGGGTACGATCAGCACATGAACCGGTGCCATCGGGTTGATGTCATAAAAAGCATAAACGCTTTCGTCTTCGTACACCTTCTTTGAAGGGATTTCACCGCTGATGATCTTACAAAAAATACAATCCATGATAAAAAACTCCTTTGTGTTTATATATTTCAAGCTACCGGATTTTGTCGCAGCAGCTCTTCTGCATAGTCTAATGTGGCTTTGGTGATCTCTACACCGCCTATAATTCTTGCCAGTTCATTTCGTCTGCCGTCAAAGTCCAACGCCGTCACGCCGGTGTAAGTCTTTCCGCCGGAAACAGTTTTTGCAATCTTGAAATGCTCATCTGCCAAAGCCGCAATCTGCGCCTGATGAGTTACACAAAGCACCTGCCGGCTTCCTGATACCTCTTTCAGCTTCAGACCTACTTTCTGAGCAGCACTGCCGCTGATGCCTGTATCAATTTCATCAAAAATCAATGTATCAATATCATCTTTATCCGCCAGCACATTTTTGATTGCCAGCATCATACGGGACAATTCACCGCCTGAGGCAATTTTTGCAACCGGCTTCGGGTCTTCTCCCGGATTGGCAGAAATCAAAATTTCCGCTGCATCGCACCCCATCATGTTGAGCGGACATTTTTCCTGACGGACAATCAGCGACACATTCGGCATATCCAGAAAAGCCATTTCCTTGCTGACTGCCTCAGCAAAATGCTGTGCGGTTGTACGCCGTCTGGCAGACAAGGCTTCTGCTAATCCTAACGCCTGCTGATAAGCCTCTCTGCACTCTTTTGTGAGCGTTTCACGGTTCTCTTCGTATTTTTCCAGATAGTCCCGTTCCTGACGGGCTTTCTCAAGAAATTGCAGCATTTCTTCTATGGTATCGCCGTATTTTCGCCCTAAACGGTGAATGAGATCAATTCTGTCTTCGATGGCTTCGAGATTTTCCATTTCACCATCCGCTGATTCCGTCATATCTGCAATTTCGCTGTGACAGTCTTCTAATTCATAAATCACGTTTTGCAGACGTTCTGCAAGACTTGCTGCATCTGCATAAACAGACGTGATCTCACTCAGAGAACGGCTGGCGGATTCTGTCATCTGAATCGCTCCGTCACTTTCATCGCTGCCGTTAAGCCATTCCTTTGCTTCGTTCAGTGCCTCTGCAATACGTTCCCTGTTTTCAATCAGTGTCCGCTGCTCCAGCAATTCTTCGTATTCACCAACTGTCAGTTCTGCTGCTTCCAGTTCATCTACCTGATAATTCAGAATATCCAGCCGCCGCTCTCTCTCTGCTTCATCGTATCTTGCTTTGTCCAGCTCGTTTTTCAGGACCTGATAACGCTTGTATACTGTCTGATAAGCCTGCAGTTCCTCCGAAAGTTCCCCTAATTTGTCAATATAGCGGATATGCAGTTCCGGTGACATCAGCTCGTAATTTTCGTGCTGACCATGAATATTCATCAGATAAACGCCTACCGCCTTGAGAACACTTGCCGTTGTCGGTCTTCCGTTGATGCGGCAGCGGCCTTTTCCCGCAGCACTTAGTTCCCGCTGGATAATGACGGTGCCTTCTTCCGGCTCAAATCCGTATTCACTCAGCACCGCCGCTGCCTGCGGGGAAGGATCAGTAAACTCCGCACTGACAAAAGCACTGTCACAGCCGCTGCGGATAAGATCTTTTGAAGTACGATTGCCAAGTATCGCATTGATCGAGTCAATCACGATCGACTTTCCTGCACCTGTTTCACCGGTCAGTACGTTCAGTCCTTTTCCAAAATCAATGCTTGTTTTCTCGATAACAGCAATATTTTCGATGTAAAGATTGCTTAACATGGTTGTGTCCTCACGATATAAATGAATTATTCTTGTTCGCCATTATTTTCCGGATATCTGCTGCCAATTCCAAAGCCACAGCATCTGTACGGGTCGCTGCAAAAATCGTATCTTCTCCTGCAATCGTCCCCAGTACTCCCGTCCGCTCCGTTGCGTCAAGTGCCGCACATACCGCCTGCGCCATACCGTTCTGTGTTTTGATAACCACCAGATTATGGGCGGCCGATACACTGACAATTGCTGTTGCAAAAAGATAGGCATAGGACAACACTTCTTCGCTGGAAGGCGTTTCGGGCGCATATTTATAGACACCGCTGCTGGTGAGTGTTTTTATCAGCCGCAATTCCCTGATATCTCTGGAAACTGTTGCCTGCGTAACGGGAAAACCGTCCTTTTTCAACATTTCCAAAAGATCGGACTGGGTTTCTATGTCATGTTCTTTGATAAGTGCTAAAATATGTGCCTGACGTTTCGATTTCATAGCGATCTGCCTTTCTCGGTGAATTTGTCATTTAACACTTTGTAAAACGTTCTGTCTTTCAGTCTGATAAACTCTGTTTCCGTTTCTGCTTCTGATAAAAGTATCACGTCTTCCCGATGTACTGTTACTGTAACAGCACCGTCTACTGTCAGAAAAACCTGTGTGTCGTCATCGCAGGAGGCTGTCACGGACAGGCGGGAATGATGGCTGAATACAACAGGTCTTGCAAAAAGAGAATGGGAACATACGGGTGTCATGAGAATACATTTCATTGTAGGTTCTACAACAGGACCGCCTGCCGCCAGAGAATAAGCACTTGAGCCTGTGGGAGTAGACACGATCAGGCCATCTGCACGATAGCTGCATATATAACCTTTCTCAGCCGCCAAAGACACATCAATGTCAATCAGCCGTGACAGCGAGCCTCTCGAAATGACAACATCGTTCATAGCACGGAATTCTCTTGTACCTTCCCGACTGGTGTGTGTAACACTGAGCATCATGCGTTTATCTACACTGTAAGAACCATCTGCCAGCCGTGACAGCATATCCAGTTCGTCCTTTTCCAGCTCAGCAACAAATCCCAGACGGCCTGTATTGATGCCCAGAATCGGTTTGTGAAAAAAAGAAGCATGAATGGCTGCATGAATGATCGTTCCATCGCCGCCGATCGTTAAGACAACATCTGCCATCTGACAAAGTTCTTCCGGCGTTTCACAAAAGGTAATGCTGCTGCTCGGAAAAGTACCGGCGTATTCTTTTGTCATAAAAACCGCGATCTGCAGCTTCTGCAGCCGTGTCAGCACTTGTAATGTCGTGCTGTAAGCGTCTTTTTTTGTCAGATTGGGAATGACCGCAACTTTCCGGATACTGTTCATACATACACCTGTCTTTCATAAAGAAAACTGCTGTTTTCCTGCCTGCTGATCCAACTGCTGATGGGAAGCTGTTACAACCGCCTCAACGTCCGGCTCTTTGACTGCCTTCGGTTCCTCCGACTTCCGGATATAAAGCAGGTACTCGATATTTCCCTCCGGCCCCTTGATAGGAGAATAGTCCAGATCAAGAACATCGAAACCGTTATGCAAACAATAATCTATGATCTTCTGTATGACTTCCTCATGAATCTGACGATCACGCACAACGCCGTTTTTGCCTACCTTTCCTTTCCCTGCTTCAAACTGGGGCTTTATCAAACAAACTGCTGTACCGTTTTCTTTCAGCAGCGGTCTGACAGCCGGCAAAACAAGCGTCAGCGAAATAAAACAGACATCTACACTAAAAAAGTCAATCACATCGGGAACCTGTTCACTGGTAATATACCGAACATTGGTACGTTCCAGATTGACAACTCTTTCATCGCTGCGCAGTTTCCAGTCCAGTTGTCCATAACCTACATCAACCGCATACACTTTTACAGCGCCGTTCTGCAGCATACAATCCGTAAATCCGCCTGTGGAAGCACCAATGTCCATTGTTGTGAGCCCTGTCATATCCAGACCGAACGACTGCATCGCTTTTTCTAATTTCAATCCGCCGCGGCTGACGTATTTCAGCTTAGTGCCGCGCATTTCCGGTTTTGTATCTTCGGGATAGGTTGTGCCCGGTTTATCGGCTTTCTGATTGTCGACGTAAATAACGCCCGCCATAATCAACGCCTTTGCTTTCTCTCTGCTTTCTGCCAAACCGGCTTCATAAACCAAAAGGTCCAGTCTTTTTTTTCCTGCCATGAAGTCCTCCTATAGTAATATCGTTTTGAATGCGGGTTTCTATCATCTGAGCGTCTAACCCTGCTTTATGCAGCGCTTTTTGCGTTTTTGCCTGCGATATGATACCATTCAGTGCAATCAGACTGTAATTGCCTTTAAAATCCGCCTGATACAAATGAAAACCGAACTGCTCCCCTATGCCCCCGCTGCGGATACCTTCTTCAAAAAAATAAACTGTTTCAAATTTCTTTGCTGCCATAAAAGCGCCGATCGGAAGCGGTTTGATGACATTCAGCTTTAAAATGCAGACGGAAACACCTTTCTCTGCAAGATGTTCCTTTGCCAGACAAGCCTCTGAAAATTCCCGTCCATAGGTTATCAGAAGAATATCTGCTTTTTCATCGCCATACATACTGTACGGTTTCCCACTGTATTCATAATCATCAGGAATATACTGTTCTCCTCCTCTCGGATAGCGTACCACTGCCAGACCATCTGTCTGGAAAACCGCCTTTGACAGTGAAAATTCCAATTCCTGAAAACTTGACGGAGCAAAAACAGTGATATGCGGCATGGTATTGAGAAATGCTACATCATAAATTCCCTGATGTGTTTCGCCGTCCTCTCCAACAATGCCTGCACGGTCAACTGCCAGTACAACATGGAGTTTCTGAAGCATCACATCATGAAGAATCTGGTCATAACTTCTTTGCAAAAAAGTGGAATATACTGCAAAAACAGGAATCATTCCGCCTGCCGCCAGACCTGCCGCAAAAGTGACGGCGTGTTCCTCCGCAATTCCCACATCATAAAATCTGTCTTTGTATTTCTCAGAAAAACCGTTCAGTCCCGTACCTATTGCCATTGCCGCTGTAATGGCACAAATACGGCTGTCCTTTTTGGCCTGCTCACACATCCATTGACCGAATACATCGGAATAGCCTTTTGCAGATGATTTCGACTCGCCCGTTTCTACATCAAAAGCGGAAACACCGTGAAAGTCCTTTGGATTTTTTTCAGCGTATTCGTAGCCTTTGCCCTTTTGAGTACAGATATGAATCAGCACAGGAGCATGTTTATGTCTGGCGGCTTTGAATGCCGTGCGGAGCTGTGTGATATTATGCCCGTCATACGGTCCAAGATATGTAAAGCCGAACTGTTCAAACAAATTATTCTTCTGACCGAAAAATTCATCACGCATCCAGTCTTTGAAATGTCGCATTCCCCGTGTAAGCGGTTTGCCAATCAACGGTATTTTCTCTAAGCGATGCACTTTTGTTTTTGCGTTCAGATACGACGGTTTGATACGAATACGAGACAAATAGCCAGCCATTGAACCGACATTCGGTGAAATTGACATCTTATTATCATTAAGAATAACAATCAGCCGTTTGCCGGAACGTCCTGCATTATTCAGACCTTCGTAGGCTAAACCGCCTGACAGCGCACCGTCACCGATCACAGCAATGGTATAACCTCCGCTTTTCTGCATATTTTCCGAACACGCCAGTCCGTAAGCGGCCGAAATAGAAGTACTGCTGTGACCGGTGTCAAAACTGTCATAACAGCTTTCACTGCGTTTGGGAAATCCTGACAAGCCGTTTTCGGTGCGTATGGTGTCGATCTGATCACTCCGTCCTGTCAGAATTTTATGAGCGTAGCACTGATGGCCGACGTCCCATATAATTTTATCTTTCGGCACTTCAAATACACTGTGAAGTGCTACTGTCAATTCCACCACACCAAGGTTAGAAGCAAGATGCCCGCCGTTCTGCGCGACAGTTTCTACAATTTTGTCCCGTATCTCCTGCGAAAGCTGTCCCATCTCCTCCACTGTCAATGACTTTACATCGAAT
>CADCQO010000240.1 GCA_902803585.1 uncultured Ruminococcus sp. | reverse complement strand
GCTTCCGCTGCTGGCAGGTTTCATTGCTATGTCTATCGCTGACAGACCGGGTTTGCTGGTTGGTATTGTAGGCGGTCTGTTAGCTTCCAATGGTGCAACTTTTGCTGATCCAGCAGCTCGAAATACGATTCCTTCCGGTTTTCTGGGCGCTTTGCTGGCAGGTTTTCTGGCAGGCTTACTGATGAAAATGTTTGAAAAGCTCTGCGAGAAGCTGCCTCATGCTCTGGAGGGCATTAAACCTGTATTACTCTATCCTTTGGCAGGTCTGGGCATTGTCGGCGTCATGATGTGTGCGGTCAATCCCGTTATGGCAGTCATCAACACAGGTCTGAATAATGGTCTGACATGGCTGAGTGACAATAATCTCGGCATTTTGCTGGGCTGTATACTTGGTGCGATGATGTCTATAGATATGGGCGGGCCGTTCAACAAAGCAGCATACGTTTTTGGTACAGGTATGCTGACAACGGCTGCGGCTTCCACAAACCCCGCTATTCAGCAAACCTGCTATCAGGTCATGGCATCAGTTATGATTGGTGGTATGGTACCTCCTATTGCAATTGCTCTTTCTACAACCTTCTTCGGCAAATTCTGGACATCGGACGAGCGCAAGAACGGCGTCGTCAACTACATTATGGGCTTGTCGTTCATCACAGAGGGTGCTATTCCGTACGCGGCTTCTCATCCGCTGAAAGTAATTCCCGGCTGTGCATTGGGCGCAGCAACAGCAGGTGCACTTTCATGGGCATTTGGCTGTACTCTGATGGCACCCCATGGCGGTATTTTCGTTATCGCAACGATCGGCAACCCCTTCCTGTACATTCTGGCACTGGTTATCGGTGCAGCAGTAGGAGCTGCTTTGCTGACAGTGCTTAAAGCAATGGGCAGTAAGAAAGAAAAGCAGAACAAGAGCGCAGAATGACGCTCTGTTAATAAAAATCAAAATTCAATAGTAAAGGAGTTTTCACTATGGTATCAAAGTTTCTGACAGTTCCGAATGCACAGGGTTTTCATATGAGACCCGCTTCCGTTTTCTCGACAGCAATGGGCAAGTATCCCTGCAGCGTAACCATTAAGTTCAACGGCAACAATTACAACGCTAAAAGCACACTGAATCTGATTGCAGCCTGCATGAAGTGCGGCAGCGAAATTGAACTGGTTTGTGACGGCGATCAGGAAAATGAAGCACTGGCAGAAGGCGCAAAGATGATTGAGGACGGTTTCGGCGAGTAACCGGCAATCGTACAGACGTTTTCATGGGGGCTGTCCTTCGGGGCAGTCCCTTCTGACAAAATAAAGGAGTGAGCGTGATGATAAAAGGGATCGGTGTATCAGGCGGTGTCGGTATCGGTAAGATACTGCTGATAGAAGAACATTCCTTAACCTATACGCCTGTAACGGTAACGGATACAGAAGCGGAAACGCAGCGTTTCCGTGAAGCAGTAGAAAAATTCTGTGAAAATACCATTCAGCAGGCGGAAGCACTTAAAGTATCGGCAGGAGAAAAAGAAGCCGAGATCATGCTGGGACATATCAGTATCGTAAAGGATCCTTTCCTGCTGGGAGAGGTTGATAAACTGATAGCAGGCGGACAGTGTGCAGAAGCTGCGTTTGAGAGTATGTGCGATATGTTTATCTCCATTTTCTCTGCTGCCGATGATGATGTCACAAAACAAAGAGCTGCCGATGTACGGGATGTCAAGTCGGGCGTACTAAGTATTCTTTTAGGTATCAGCGAAGTTAAAATCAGCGATGCACCAAAAGGAACGGTATTATGCGCCAAAGAACTGACACCCTCTATGATTGCAGAAATCAACAAAGAGAACATTGTGGGTATTCTGACCGAAACAGGCAGTACAACTTCTCATAGTGCAATTCTGGCAAGAGTGCTGGAAATTCCCGCCGTTATGAGTGCGGCAGATATTATGTCCACAGCGAAAAACGGCGAAATGGTTATTATAGACGGCACTAAGGGAGAAACCATTCTTTCTCCGGATGAATCACAGATACAGTTTTATGCAGCCAAACGGGAAAAACTTCTTCAGGAGCGCAGAGAACTGGAAAAATTCAGAGGAAAACCCACCATTTCAGCAGACGGCACTGCTTATGAGCTGGTATGCAACATCGGTAAGCCAGATGATGCCGCCAAAGCAATAGACTTTGACGGAGAAGGTGTAGGACTGTTCCGGACAGAATTTTTGTTTATGGATCATACATCTGCTCCAAGCGAGGAAGAGCAGTTCAAAGCCTATCAGAAGGCAGCTATCATTCTCAAAAATAAACCGCTCATTATCCGTACACTGGATATCGGCGGCGATAAGGATATTCCATATTTAGGTCTGGCAAAGGAAGAAAATCCGTTTATGGGTTTTCGTGCAATCCGTTATTGTCTTAAACACCGTGATCTGTTCAAAACGCAGCTGAGAGCCATTCTGCGCGCAAGTGCTTTTGGTAAAATCAGTATTATGTTCCCGCTGATTACTTGCGTAGAAGAAGTAAGAGAAGGAAAGGCACTCGTTGAAGAATGCAAAGAGGAACTGCGGACAGAGCATATTGCTTTTGACGAAAATATCAAAGTCGGCATTATGACAGAAACAGCGGCATCAGGTATCATTGCCGATTTACTGGCGCAGGAATCAGACTTTTTCAGTATCGGCACAAACGATCTGACGGGCTACACAATGGCGGCAGACAGAGGCAACAGCGATGTATCGTATCTCTATTCCGTTTTACAGCCCAGCGTTTTGCGGATGATAAAGGCAATTATCGAAGCAGGCTGCCGGCATAATATTCCGGTAGGTATGTGCGGTGAAGCGGCAGCCGATCCGCTAATGATCCCGCTGCTGATTTCTTTCGGCCTGACGGAATTCAGCGTATCAGCACCGAGTGTTCTGCGGGTCAGAAAATGTATTTCCGCATGGACAAAAGAAAAGGCAGATGCTGTGGCACAGAAGGCGATGAACTTCGCTACACAGAAAGAGGTAAAAGAGTATCTGTCTGAAGTCTGCTAAATGGTACAAGGATTGATGACAGCATAAAAATCTTCAGGACATAGTGGTTATGATGAACTGAACGGGCAGGGGTGTTTTACTGATAAAAAGGTGAAACACCCCTGCTTGTTCAGTATGCAATGTGAATATAAAACAATGACCCAAAAAGTACATCGAACAGAGAATAAGCCCCGTTATTCTCCATTTGGGTGAGTGACTTTTCAGAAACGATATGATACAATTGTTTCCAGAATGATATTTTTTGACAAGGTGGACGTAACCTTATGAAAACGAATTGCTTCCACAAGATCGTTCATATACTGAATCCCATAATAGAAAAAGATCTGATGGAGGAAATTGACCGGATCAATCTTAATAGTATACGTATGATTGCCTTGTTTATGGGAATTATTGAAATAGCAGGTTTGATACCTATGCTGTTAGGATTAGAAAAGCTGCCGCATTTTACCAGAAGCCTGATATCTGTGATGATTTGTATTATCATATGTGTGGTGGTGTTCACTGTGTCAACGATTGTGCGCAAAAAGCACCGTTTCAGCCATGCAGGTGTCGCTTTTTTCTTGACCAGTTCTGTTGTAGTGCTGGTAAACTGGGGAATATATGTTTCCTATATGCACTATCGGGACAGCGACCAGATCATTACTTTCTATACAGTAGTAGTGATATGTATCTGCTTTATTACAATGAAACCTTATATCAGTGCTCTTTTGGTGTCGGTATCTTTCACCGCCTTTTTTCTTCTGCTGTACTATTTTGATCAGGCAGTTTCAGTGCAAACTTTCAACTATATAACATTTTGTATACTGTGTATAGCCGGTGCATGGGCAAGATGGCAGGTGATTGTCAGCCAGTTGATTGCCAAAAGAGAAATAAGGCATCTGAATGAAATGCTTCAGCAAGATGTGCGTAATGTTTCCAATGAGATAATCCTGAATCCGTGAAACTCAAAAGAGCAGAAAGCGCGAAAGGTTGATTACAAGCTGAATACGAAGCGAAAAACACGCATTCTAAAAG
>CADCQO010000239.1 GCA_902803585.1 uncultured Ruminococcus sp. | reverse complement strand
GCCGTCCTCGAAGTCAGCCACCCATCGGCGGTTTTTAAGTGCGCCGACTGTGCGTCTGGTCTGTATCTGATAGCCGGCAAACATGAGGGAGCGGTCTTTGTTCAGCTCCTCCGGCAGTTTGACATAAAGCTCACGGAATACCTGACGGAAGGGCTGCTTCCTGCCTTCACAATTGCCGATGGACAGTATCAGCTTCTGATAATCTTCCCAGATACCATTTTTATACAGATCAAAGGCATGAGCAGTACGCAGTCTTGTTTCATCACTGATACTATGTAATTCTCCGTTACAATCTGAAAGTCCTTCCGGTGTCAGCAATCCAGTGATGAGTCCATTATCAGCTGTAATAAATACCAGATTTTCTGTTATCGCCTTCGTGACCGGATTTTCACTCATTCTGCGAAGCTCCCCGAAAGTAAAGCAGTCCCTTTCCTCCATAGCAGTTTCAAACATATTAACGGTACGGCTGTACTGCTGTTTGAGTTTATCGCAGAATTCTCTGATCTGTAAAAACGCATCATTTTTTTTGACGGCAGCAGGAACAGATTTCAGTTTCTTTCCACCCTTTTCTATTGTGATAGCAGCTTTTCCGAAGGAGTCAACGGTAATTCGTACATCATAATCCCCGATGCGGACGTTTTCAAAATAGTTGCTGTTTTCCTGCACAAGAGCCGTTTCCATAGAGAGCGTGAGTCTTGTTTCATCACTGTATCCAGCGGTAACAGCAAGGTTTTTGAGTGCATAAGCACAGGCTTCACTTTCGCTTGCACGCCTTTGAGCACCGAACTGCCTGCTTTCCTTGAGGAATCTTTGAATAAATTCGTATCTTTGCAGAATATCCGACTGATCCTTTGAAGGTATAATCGCTAATGCCATCAGCAGATCTTTGTTTCTCTTATCGGTGATCTGTTCTTCGGTTGCTGCAATATCCATTTTGCCCAGAGCAGCATCAGCATATTTTCTTGCACGGGTATGCTTGTTGCCTGCGGAGGAATATTTT
Organism: uncultured Ruminococcus sp.; assembly: GCA_902803585.1. Taxonomy (GTDB): domain Bacteria; phylum Bacillota; class Clostridia; order Oscillospirales; family Acutalibacteraceae; genus UBA1213. The sequence continues at coordinate 14,543 of CADCQO010000239.1, read as the reverse complement.
GCACTTTTATACAGCTTTTCAAATGTTTTTTCTCCGAGCGTTTCATATACCTCGAAGAACCATTTTACATCAAAGCAGCCGCCGTTTAATTCTTCCTTTGTCAGCGGTGTATATTTTGCGATGACAGCTTCACGTTTGTTATCAATGGTTTCAGCAGTATGAGCCATGAAATAGTAGCAGCCGGATTTCATTCCCTGAATATTGAGATAACCCTCGATAATATCTATCCACTGCGGTACGAACATAGCCACTTCGATGAGTCTGTCGGTGGTAATTTTCGAGCTTTTCAGCAGATTTTTCAGCTTTTCGGAATTGTCGTCCGCAGTTGGATAGCAGACAGAAAGCAAATGAGAAAGGCTTTCCTTTTTGGACATCTGACTGCTGTAATAGCTGGTTTTGAGAGCTTCATTTCCCAATGCTTTCAGTATCTGTATAAGCCGTTCAAGACCGTAGATAGCTCTGATACTGTGTATTGACCTTGAAAATACCGTTTCACTGTCGCCGCGTTTGAGTTCAGTATCCAGAACCCTGTCAATGATCGTCTGTGCAAACATACTACCGCTTTTATACAGTTCACTGTCACGGGGGATAGTATCATCATCGCAAAGTGTTTTTCCTTCCTCAGCGAGGAGTTTTACAAAGCTGCTGCTTTCACGGGGCGCATTATAATAAAAACGTATCGGAGAATTGCTGACAAATACATTCAGATCACTTATTGCATTTGAAATGCCTATGATCCTGAACATAGATTTAAGAAATATATCACCGTCTATAATCCCTGCGCGGTAGGCTTTGATATAATATCCAACGGGAACATAGTCAGGTTTACCCCAGTAATTTTTTACTGTTTCATAATGCCCGATAAAATCTATCTTTTCCGTAAGAGCATGAAGCAGCCGGAAATTCGTTTCAAAATCATCGTTTATTCTGTCATACAGGTCATTTATAAGATTGTCAGCGATCGGAACAGTTTTAATAAACTGAACACGATCTATAGAGCAATGATATGTATAGCGTGGATCTCTTGCTTCCTTAAGCCACAATTCGTCCTCTTTCATTTCGAGCAGGCAGCCGGCGAAATGCTGCAAAACCTCTATCGGCATTTGAAGGTCAAAACGCTTTCTGATGTAACATTTCACTGAATAGGACAAGCCTGAAAAATCATCTCCGGAAAATCTCTCATCTTCCGCTCCAAGTTTTTTTGCCCTGTTGTAATCTGCATAATGACCGAAAAAACAATGCAGCTTATCGTTTACCGTTTTTCCTGCATCATCTGTAATATCATCTGCACGGTATGAAATCCATGAATGATAGAAGCAGAAGAATCTTTGCGGTGTTTTTATAACTTCCTTATAGAACTTGTTCCAGAGATCGGAAAAAGGCATTTTGCTTTCTAATTCCTGAATATCGGACATACCGGGATATATATGATACAGTGAACCCATATTACCGAGAATACGCTCATCTCCCCAGTAATCAGTGTATTCTTTTTCAGCATTTTCATCGACTATTTTCATCAGAGCGCGGAACATCTCATTTAGTTCCTCATCTGATATGCTGAAATAGTTTCTGACAACATTGATATCCGGCTTGAAATCCGGAGATGCCAGCTGTGCTTTAGGGTCATAAAGACCATAACCGTTTTCTTTTGTGACTTGTTCAGTATTTGCGGAGCTTGTCAGCTTGTTTATCAATATCTGCTCACGTTCTGTCGGTGAAGGAATATCTGCAACAGCCTGTATAGATGCTGAAAAATCATATTCCGGATAGGTGCTGATGCCGTACTGCAAAAGGTCAAGAGCAGCCAGACGTATATTTTCATTTTTTGAAGAAAGCATACGGATAATACTTTTCTCAAGTTCCTTATCCTTACGCATTTTAAGCAGATCAATCACGCCGGAACGCAGGTCTGCTGTTTTGTATTTTGCAAAGCCTTCAATGGTTTTGTATTCGCTGTCGTCAAGTCGCGTTTTTTGGAGAATCTCAATGGCAGTTCCCCTCGTCATGCTTTCCTTATCGGCAACGGCATTTATGACTGTTTCACGCTGTTTGGGAGTGCTTATTTTTTTGCCGATCGTTTCTATTGCATGATTTCTGGAATAAACATCAAATTCAGTAATGTGATCACACAGGAAATCGATTTTGTCGTTATCCTCAAGGGTTTTTGCACAGTCCATCATAGACACAAGGAGCTTGCTTTTGCTGACAGACGTACTGAACCAAGGATAAAGAATCGGACTGAATTTTATTTCCTTCTGCGGCATACTTTCATACAGTCCCAGAAGGATTCCATAATGCTTCTCGGCAAGGTCCCTGTCCTCGTGCAATTTTTTAATAAACGGGTGCATATTTCCGTAGTAGTAATGATACAGATATTTTCGTTCAAAAACTGAAAACAGCTTGAGGTTATCAGGATATTTTTCCACCAGAGCAAGTGCTGTGCGTACTACTGCTTCGGAGTGTTCCAGTTCCATACAGAAATATCCGATAGTCAGCAGATGTATTTCCTTTGCTTCAAACGGTTTTTTGTCTTCACCGCAGGTAAGGGATATGATCAGATCGAGAGCTTCATAAATATCGTAAAAACCAATTCCCCAGAGTCCCATATAAATATCCACAGGGTCTGATGTTTTAATTTTTTCAAGGGCATTTTTCCGGCTTTCAAGAACATATGGGATATCTTCCAGCATTTTATCTGCCAGACGATCGGGGTCTTCATAGTGGCAAAGACCCGTCCATGTGCCGACGGCCCGTTTTACAGCTGAAAAACGGATAAGATCATTTTCCTGAATGGTTTTTACAATTCTGATAAAAGCATCAGCGGTTCCGCAGTCACAGTTTTCGCAGATAGCCTGACGCAGACCTTCGGAAAGTCTTGCGGCTACCAGCAGACGGCACATAAGCTCGTGAAGTTCCGTATTATCACAGCAGAACACCGCACGGATAACAGGAACGGTCAGTATTTCCGTATTGCGTTCGCTGTTCATCATTTCTTTGATAACTTCAATCACCTTTGTATCACCCTTGTCAATACGGGCAGCAATGATATAGCTGTCAACATTGAATGAATAGTTTCTGCTGAGTTGACCGCCATATTCGCAGTCTGTACCGCCGGCATATTTCCCCATATCGTTTATATCCGTTCCGCGAAAATTCATAAGATAATATGCACTCATAAGGTCAAGAGCGCGCACAAGGAACGGTGAATAGTCCCTGCTGCGGAAGCTACGGCGGGCATAAGTCATATTGTATTGAAAGCTGATAAATTTTTTCAAAATATATTTGTAGTCATCAAGGAACATTTCCGGCACAAGCAGTTTAAGAAGTGTCGGATAGTGTTCTTCTATGTAATGATTCAGATCATCAATAAATTCCGGATTTTCATCTGTTGAATAGATCTGATGGCGAAGCATGATATTGTGAAATACTTGTTTCTCAGCTTCATTCATGGAATCAATTTCATGTTTATGTTCCTCGACAAATGTTTTATCATACTTTTCAAGTGCGTTTTCGTAATCTATTCTCATGTTGTTATCCTCCTTACCATATTCTGCCAGCAAGCATCACAAGCTTGATAAATGTCAGGTTTTGTATTTCGTTCAGCTTTAATTCTTCATCAAGGTTTTCAAGTCGTTTTTCGTCAGCAAATATTACGGCCGTTCCGTCAGCAAATGCCTCAACAGCATCATGAACCGCTTTTTTCAGATCGGCGGTCTTTTCACCATAAATCATTCCGAAGGATATTTTGCCCTGTGTGGCTTTGTCCTCTGTTTCCTGCGGCAGAAGCGCACGCAAAAGCTCGCCGTTTTCCTTATGATTATTGTAGTTACTTACACAAAATCGTACAGTTTCTTCTATCAGTTCTCGGACAGTCATTTCATTCCGGCTGTAGGTGACAGGAATTGCAGTTATCCTGTTTTTCTTTCCGGACACGGATTTTACATTGACATTCAGCTCCATAGTTACCTTCCTCGTATTATCGGATTTGTTGATTTGATGTTACCATATTTTGTGTTTATTATCAATAGTCATAATGTAACGTAAGGGGGATTTATAGGACAACTGTCCAATCAGCAATTATGGACGGAACTCTTGAAAAAAGCAGTACGGATTGTTATGCAGTCAGTATGTTTTTTTGATAATTTTTCTGCAAAAAATTTTTCAGAAGCGCAACGCAGACGATCTTTTTCCGGTCTATAATAGTGAAGGCTGATAAATCCGGATTTTACAAAACCTTTGGAGGAAATCAAATGGACGACAACAAAATCATCGAGCTATACTTCAAGCGAGATGAAGAGGCTGTTTCACAAACGAAGAAATGTTATGGAACAAGACTGAAAGCACTTGCATTCAGCATTCTTCACAGCAGTCGTGATGCAGAGGAGTGCGAAAATGATACCTATCTGAAAGCATGGAAATCCATTCCCCCGCAAAAACCACAGCATTTTTTCGCTTATCTTGCTAAAATATGCAGAAACACCGCTTTGAAGATGTTGGAGAAGCAAAAAGCCGAGAAGCGAAATGCAATAATCATAGAACTGTCGGACGAGCTTTCGGAATGTCTGACGGACAAGAATTCTATGGAAGAAACATCAGAACAGGAATTAGGCGGGATTATCAGCACATTCCTGAAAACTGTTTCCAAAGAAAATCGCATTATCTTTATCAGGAGATATTTTCTGTCTGAAACCATCTCCGACATTTCCAAAACTCTTGGCATCAGCGAAAGCAAGGTGAAAAGTTCTCTTTTCAGAACGAGGAATAAACTCAGGGACTATTTATCGAAGGAGGAATTGTTATGAAGAACAATAAACTTTTTTCAGCTATGAGTCATATTGATGAAGAAATGCTTGACGAAGCCATTCATGCTGCCAAAACTAAGAAACTGCCCGTTTTCAAAATCACAGCCGCAGCGGCCGCATTGATCTTTATTGCATTAGCAGCCACTGTTCTTGTCAGCATTAACAAACAGCCTGATATAATTGCTGACTCCAAAGTATCCGATATGCAGGCATCGCAGACAACAGATCATACAACGCCGCAATCGAAGGAACAAAAGCACGGAAGCTCCGTTTCTGCTTTAAACGGTGACAACAGCATAAAAGCACCGGATACACAGTCCAGCAGGGCAGAAAAGCCCAATGAAGAAAACTCCGGTTCTGCGGAACAGCCTACCGAAAGCACCCCCACAGCACAGACAAGCAAAAGCGACCAGTTGACTGTAAGCACTCCGGAAATGCAGACAAGCGAACAAACACCCGTCGAACCTCCGAAAGATGAAGATGAAGGCTCAGATATGCTCGGCTTTATCATCAAAGACGGCAAGACCTATATGCAGGTATTCAATAACACAGAATATACTCTCGATGAAGATATCGGCCGTGCAGGTGATTTCAAAGGCTTTTATGCTGATCTTGAGGACAACAGCAGAGTTTATACCGTCAAGGAGGACAGCCAAGTTCTTGTCGTGAAGTTTGAAGCCGGCGGCAGCGTCACTTTGATGCTGTGGGACGAATATGCTCAGGACAGAATGGGTTATTACCACTTTAAGGGTCTGAGGGTAGACCGTTCGCTGATGGCTGCATTGAATTCAAATGACGGCAAGGCTTATTCTGTCTATGTTACACGCCCTGATTCTGACGATATGTACGACTATGTTTATAACGGCAAAACACTCCGTCAGATGAAGGAGGAGCTTGAAGAATCTTGGAAAACTCAGCACGGCAAATACAATCCTCTTGACGAGGCATATCAGGCGGCTCTTGACGCATTCCTCAAGGAAAAGATCAAGACAATCTATGATATTCTCGCAGAAAACGGTATTCAGGCTGAGCTTATCAATGAAGTCCGGTGTGAAATGACTGTGACGAAGGAACAGTTTGAAGCTCTTGCAGCTGCTAACAGCTATCTTGATGAATATGCTTTCGGACTTTGCTCTGGCGGTTATTTTGTTGATGACCCTGAAGCATGATATTTTTTCAAAACCATAACTTTGCACTTCCATTACATTTTCGCTAAGACATGACACATTTTTCCGGCAGACGTGACATTCAGTCGTCTGTAACCTGTCCGAAAAAACGAAAACAGATGATATTCCCGAATATGAGGGGTATATCATCTGTTTTTTTTTGACAGGCGGAAGGTGTTATCTGCGCTGACATCAGAAATATACTGTACCCTGTCAGTTGATGTTCAGTGCCTTTCTGACAGAAGGGAAAAATGCCGCACAGAGAACAACACATTCCCCGCAGAAAAGGCAATATACTCATATCACAAGGATAAACCGTTAGACATTGGAGGAAAGTTTTATTTACATCGCATCGCAATTTACAAAATTCAGATAAAAATGAAAAATGTCGCACAAAGAACGACACATTTTCTCAAAAAATGAGATATAATCGTATTATCAAGGATAACTATTCCACTTGGGAAGAAAATTTTGGTTACATCATACTACATTTCCTGAACGAAGGAATGCCCCTTAAATGTTTTTCTGTAAAGCTGAAGCAGCATAAATGGAGTGGTCTGAAAAATATTCAAGTGATAGGAGGTGTATTTTGGGTGACATCATCAGAATACAATGATTTGCTTTCATATCTCAAAGAAATGTTTGATATATCGAAGGAAAATTTCGAAAAATTCAGCAAAGTACAATCATTGTTGTCGGAAGTATCCATGACTCATAAGGATCTGCCGACCGGAATGTTTGGCATTGTTGCAAATCCGCTTGTTAATCTGGTTTCCACAGGAATAAGCATAAGTCAGAAACTGGAACTGAACCGTTGGCTGGTGAAAAACGGAAGAGACCGCACTTTCACGAAACTTTTGATTGAATTGCTCGAGAAAAAGGGCTATAAAAACGACTATCCGAGTTTTTACCGCAAAGCAGAGATTGACAGGAGATTATTTGCCAAAATGGTTACACTGAGCAATTCGTTCAATTATCATCCTGACATAAAAACTGTTTTCAAGCTGATAATAGGGCTGGAAGCTGATCTTGAAGAAGCCAACAAGCTGCTCCATGCGGCTGCTTATAGTTTTGGAACAGATACATTCAATCTGATAATACAGTATTGTATTGAGAAAAAAATCTATGATCACGGTACGATAGATGAATACCTGATAGAATTCAATCAGGAACCGTTGTATTGCATAAAATAAAGGGAGGCTACAGTATGTTGAGCGGATTAATTGATTTTTCAAAGATCGAAGGCAAAGTAGAGCAGGCATCAAAGGCAGTCACTGCCAAAAAAGAAACGGTGCAGCAGCAGTATGAAAAATTGAACCGTCTGGAAGAGGATGTCAATGCAATCGCAGAAAAGGCGCGAGAGATTAACAGCCTCAGAGAATGGACTGCATCAGAGGTGAAAAAAATCAAGAAGTATGCCATAGCGGCATTTGGAATTATCACAGGTCTTGTGCTTCTGAACATTATACTGACCATATTTACGAAATGAGAGGGGCGAACAATATGGGAAACCATGTCAGCCAACAAATTGATAGAATTCTGGAAATTCGCAGGCAAAGACTGCCGATTATTGAAACACAGATTACAAGGGTAGAATCCGCGCGTGAAGCGGCTAAACATATTGTTGCGGTACGTGACAGCATTCTTGACAGGAATGGTCAGCTGATAGCAGACTCCCCTTATTATTCGCTGTTTTCCAACAGTCCTGAAATGCTTGCAGGACTGCAGACATTTTCAGCTGAACAGTTTTTGCAGGAATCCGAAATATTGCTGGGAAAATATCGGGAACTGAAAAAACGGTTTTCCAGAGATTATATCAACATTGCCGTTGTGGGTCCCGCACGACAGGGCAAGAGCCAGTTTCTGAAAGCAGTCAGCGGATTAGATGACAGATGTATTCCTGCTTTCACAGGAGGACATTGTACAGGAGCCAGTTCTACCATACAAAACAGTCAGGGAGAAGGTGTCGTTGCTGAAATCACTTTCAAAACTGAGATAGACATTGTGAATGAAGTGCAGGGATATCTGGATATTATCACCAATAAGCAGTACAGAATTTCCAGTTTTCGTGATATCCCAAGATTGGACAGACAGCAGATAGATGAGATCATCAGCAGGCTCGGTAAAACTAATGTAGCTATTACAGACGGAATGATGGACACCTTATTCAATCGGTTTGTCGATCATTTTAACGAATGGAAGGACTATGTCGGAAGTGCACCCATGACGATCACTGATGAAGAGGAAATTATGACCTTTGTCGCACAGCACAACGGACTGGGCACAAAGTTTTTCTTTAAATTTGTTGCTGTCAAGAAGGCGCTTATTCAGAAGGCATTTGCCCATAAAGATACAGGAAAGATCCGTATGATCGATACGGAAGGTTTAGGCGCTGTTACTACCGATACAGAAACCAATATGTTCCGCACCATCAGTTCGGAAAGTGATGCGGTTATCTTCTTCAAAAGAACCGTACCAAATGACCTCAGTACCCCAACACTGCAGGAACTGGAAATTTTTGACCGGCTGAGGAATCAGTTCAAGGATCGTCAGATGGACAAATGGTTTTCATTCCTTATCAACCACACGGGAACGTCTTCACCCTTCGGTGACAATTACAAGGAATGTAAAGGTTATTCGGAATATATCAGTACTCACCGCACGATTCCAACGATGATGAATGCAATTATTGATGTTTACAACAGGGACGAAGTGATCAACAATTTTCTGGTGCCCTTCCTGAACGGTCTGATTGCACATTTGGGTGAGCTGGACGATATGTTTTTCAAGGAAACGATCGGGCCGGCGGAACGGACGCTGAATGCTTATGAAATGCTTTGTGAGAATCTGAACAGTATCTCCAGAAATCGTTTCAGCAGCAGCAACAATGTTTACTATACATATCAGCTGATTGATGAAACCATTGAAACAAAGCTGATTACCAGAATCAGAGACCTGAACCAGCAATACGGCAAGCAGCGTACACAGGTGTGTGATATTCTTTCCACACAGATCAATCGTATTCTGGAAAATATGATGGATATGATCCCTGAACAGGATGAGATAGACGAGATGTTCAGTAAATTCGGCGGTATGCAGCCGAGCGATATCTATACTTTCTATCTGGATAAGATCCGTAATGACCTGACGAAGCAGTTTATAGAAGTAGATACCTCACTCGAACAGCTCACCTGCCGTTTCAAGAACAGTATTGCAGGCTGTCTGCTGAGTGATGACGGCGGCAATTTAGGAAAGATTGTTGACTTTTCTGAGGATAAGGAAGAATATGAAGCACTGCTCCGTTTTGCACGAAGGAAGCTGGATTCTGAAGAATATCCTCAGATCAGAAGTGCCATCGAGTTTATGTGTCTTTTTGAATTTAGTGTGAGAGGCTTTCTGATGAATAAACTCCGGAGCAATCTGTACGATATCAGCAGAGCCAATTTCAATCTGTTGGGAGATGTCAATTTTATGCCTCAGAACGGCAGATGGGGCAACACAATATGGTTCAATCTTGTTGACAATCTTCAGAATGTACACGACAAGCTGCAAAGAGAGCTTCGTCAATTCTTCATTTCTCCCAATGAAGCGTTTTTTGCGGTAAGTGATGAATTTTATGACAGAATATACTATTCGAAGGGTGTCAAAGACGAATGGCGCAAGCTGTACAGCAACTATGTAATGCAGCTTTACGGGAAAGAACTGATGGCAAACGCAGCAAACAGTCAGGTTGCACAGCGCTGGATAGAGGATATTGAAAATATTGAAAAGCTGAACAGAGCGGACAGCTTCGTTATTGTCGAAAAAATACTGACATGATTTCATTGTGTTCCGAAGTTCCTTTTGGAAGACAATTGGCGAAAAATGATGAAATGTGACAAATAAATTCAGCATTCAGGAAGGTGAAATGCTTATGAAAATACTGGATAATGTAAAGGGTATGGTAGGAAAAGCGGTGGCACCGAAAAGACCGTTGATGAGGGTGTGTATGATGGGCGCCAGAGGCGTAGGAAAGTCAAGTACACTGGTTTCTATGTTTCATGATCTGAACTCAGTGAATCAGGGCACAAACCTTCAATTGGTGGCGGCAAAAGATGTTCGCCGGAATGATAATGCAACGGAAGAAATGATTATTGAACGCTACAAGGAACTTCTGAATATTTTTACCCACTCTGACAGTTCTGAACTGGTCATGAATGCAGGCTTATCCGGTGACTTTGAAACCAAGGAATATCACTTTCAGTTCGGTCTGAAGGGCAAAAAACCCGGAATAGATCTGCAGATCAAAGATTTTCCCGGAGAATTCATCAAAGATTTTCCTGATGATGTCAAAGGCTTTATTGATGAGTCGGAGGCGATCATTATTGCAATAGATACTCCCCACATGATCGAGTATAACGGTATCTATTGTGAAGTGAAAAACCGCTGTTCTATCATCACTGATTTGATGACTAAAGTCCTTGAGAATCTGCAGGGGGATAAGCTGATACTGTTTGTACCGCTCAAGTGCGAAAAATATTATCAGGAAGGCAGAATGGCAGAAGTTTGCAGCGCAGTTGAACGCTGTTATGCTGATCTGATTGATTTTATCAGAAAGGGCAGTGCAAAGCTGCATATTGCGTGTGCGGTTACGCCCATCCTCACAGTAGGGGAGATTGTTTTCAAGGATTTCATCAAAGACAAAGAAGGAAATGTCAAGACAGTCGGAGAAGATCCGATGCCCGCCAAGGCAGTCTATTCCTTTGTGAGAAAAGGTGCGGAATATTCCCCTCAGTATTGTGAACAGCCCCTTTGCTACCTGCTCTCATTTATCACAAAGCTCTATCAGCGCAGTAAAAGCGACAAAAGCGCAGGTTTCCTGAAAAAATTGTCTGCCATTTTCAAACTGTTTCCGGAAGATCCTTCTTTGCTGTATGAGGTAAGTAAATTTTCACAGAAGAAAATCACTAATCGTGACGGCTATAAAATCATTTCAGGAAGTGCTATTTTGTAAAGGAGAATAACGATGAAAATAAAAATATTGATGGTTGGCGGAAAACGCTGCGGAAAAACTACCACCTTAGCCTCTATGACCCAGCAGGCAAATGATGCCTTTGGCGGAAAGATGGCGCTGACACAGTCCATGCAGGTGATAGATTCCCTGAATAGTGCGGTCGCCGGATTAAATGCTTATTTTGCGAATGTGTCTTCTCAGTCATTTTTTACACCCGATGACAATCCGAGCGCAGGAATAGAAAAATATAACTTTTCGCTGAATATTATAGGCAAAGGAAAAACAGGCATTGAGTTTGAATTTACTGATATACACGGTGAAGCCTATCAGCTGGGAAATCCCGACAATGACAGTGCAAAAAGCCTGATAGAAGAGAGCAATGTGCTGATCATCGCAATAGACACGCCCTATATGATGGAAGATAAGGACAGTTTTGGCTATGGAGCACAACACGCTGCACGCAACAAATCTATTGAAATCACAGAGTTTATCAAATCGAAATTCCGGACAGACAGCAAAAATAATAAACTGAAAGAGCACCTTGTACTTTTTGTACCATTAAAATGCGAGCATTATTATTATCAGGGCAGAATGGCTGAAGTAGCTGAAACCGTAAAACAGGCGTATGCGGAACTGATTACCTATTTTGCTTCTCCAAATCTGAAAGATAACTGTGTTTTGGCGATTACCCCGATCTTATCCGTTGGCGGTATCGAGTTTCATAGCTTTAAATACGGCTATAAAATCAGAAAAGGCGGATCCTACACGCCTAAGTATTGTGAACAGCCCTTGTTATACACAATGACCTATTACCTGAAAATGCTTGTCAACCAGAACTATAAAGGAGATTTGTTTACAAAAGTCAAACACTTCTTTGTCGGTGCAACTGTAACGGAGGCTGATATCAAAGATGCTTTCAGCCAAGTGACTCCGAAGTTAATCAAAGATAAAGCGGAAGGTTATATGATCTTACAGGACTCTTTGGGAATTTAACGAACAGTTCCCCGCTGATCAGCGTCAGTACAGGCGGGAAATTAAAGAAGGAGTGTGTCAGAAATGAAAAAGGTGGGCAAGCAGCCACAGTTTAACATTTTTTTATTGGGGCCAAGACGTGTTGGCAAAACGAGTATTCTGGCATCAATGATTTCCAGTTTCAAAGATATTGCATACGACACACATATACATATTGATCCTGATAACAATACAGAGAGCCTTTTGCAAACTTCGCTGATAAAGCTGAAAAGCGTACATCAGAGCTATCGTGTGCATGGACTTTCCCGTCATTTTTCTATGGACGAAGGCGCAAGCAACGATGGTAACGACTATACTTTCAATATTACTTATGACAGTGCGAAAGGCGGTTCCAAAAAGCAGTTGGCGCAAGTTGTTTTTAAGGACAGACCCGGAGAGTGGCTCACAGAGGCAGACCATGAAGACGATATCACTGAACTGCTGAGTGAAGCAGATGTGTTGCTGGTGGCCATCGACTCCATTCAGCTGATGGAACAAAACGGGCAGTTTTGCGAAAGTATGCACCGGACGATGACACTTTCCAACTATCTTGCAAATTCGGATTTTATGAACAGTAATATGCACAAGATGGTGTTGTTTATTCCGCTGAAATGCGAGCGCTACTATCATGATGGACGCATGGATGAGGTAAACAAGGCAGTGCATCAGCATTTTTCTAAGCTTATACGGATGGTGACAGCAGACGCAGTCAAAGACCGCATAACTGTGGCGATTACGCCAATATTAACGATGGGCGGCATTGAATTTGAAAGTATCGGCAGAAACGATAAAAATGAAATCCCTGTCGTGAAAAACTATTCGCACAGCCAGCTCAATAATCGTATCGACCCGTCCTACATCTTCTATCGATACTACAAAACGAATCCGGATTTTGTACCAAAATACTGCGAACAGCCTGTTCTATATACGCTGTATTATATTGCTTCGTTAGTGAACAAACAAAAAAAATCCTCTGCCCCGGATGTAAAAAACAGAATGTTTTTGGGAGGTATTTTGTTTGCTGCAGTTTTTATGGCATTGTGCATTATTGCCAGTGCTATGAAAGACAAAAACGTAGAGGTTTCGCTGAGTATGCTCAAAAGCAAGATCAAGCGATCGGGTGACGGTTACGAGATTCTCAACAATCAACTCAATGTTTGAAAGAAGGTTCATACAGTGAAATTGTACTACTATTGTTCATATACCTGCTCTCCTGCGGGATTTCAAAAAAGATGTTTCGATCAGGCAACAGGAAAACGGATCGAGATCAGTCAGGAAAACGCAGATGATGCACTCATTACCAAATTTTTTATGCACGGCGGCGCTCATTCTGCTTTCGGAAAATTGCCTGACGGAAAATATTACTTTTTGCTCAAGAACATGAATAAAGAAAACAAGAATGTTTTATCGGGTACGCTGGGACAGAAATGGTATATCAATTTTGCGGTTTCTGCTGAAGAACATGAACTGGAACATTTTTGCAGGTTTGTTTATGAGGCATATACCGATTATGAAACATTTGCTGATGCCCTGTACAGCACGTTGTCAATAGGTGATGAAACAGATTCTTTCCATGTAGATGTGGAAAAATTTCGTCAGGCGTTTGATGTGTCGGAAGAGAAAGCGTTGGTATCAGATACGCAGACAAAACATTTTCCTTACGGACTCAGCATTCAGCAGTTTTCACAGGTTCTGAATCTGCTTCAGGACAAGGCAGTTACAAAGCTGTTTGAATTTGTTATCTACTCTGCGGGCGAGGACTATTTTTATCAGAATTGCGGTATCAGCCCCGCTGAAACCGTTCATTATTCTGTATCACTCGGGGAAAACACAGATTCCAGACAGAATTCTTTCAGAGTGCCTTTCAAAAAGCCGGAAGAGGATCATTCTCTTCTGATTCCTATTGTGGCGGGTACAATGACGTTTGCAGCAGTGATGATGCTGACCCATGAAAGAGAAAAGAAAAAAAGGAGGAAGAAAAAATGATCCTTTCAGCTTTATATTGTTCCTATAAAGGCTCAGGTGCAGGTTATCAGATGTCGTTGGCAGATCCTCAGAAAAACACCTTGACATCATTGATATCGGACCGTAATTGTATTCCCGAAACAATCAGAAGGTATTTTTCAAACGGAGGTGCCAACGCAATTTGCGGTTATGATGACAGAAACAGAATTTATTTTATGATGATGAAGCGTCTTGATCTGGAAGACGATACCAAGCGATTCGACGAAATGGGAAGAATGGTGTATATCAATATTGCTTTTTTCAGCAGCGACAAGAATGAAATGACGGCATTTGCAAACGGTTTTTTCGGGCAGTTCAACGCAATAAAAAAATCCTTTGCCGGACTGCTGCTGTTTGATGATGGAGAATTAGGCTATCAGATCAATTTTGATGTGCTAAAGCAGGTAATTACAAGCAGCTGTGCATTTGGCAATACTGCCGATTGCAGAAAAATATTTATGTATTCCGATGATATTCTGAGTTTTGTATCAGTAGAGGCAGGTTGGGACTATTTTGCGAAAATGTGCAAAGTTCCCCTTGACGCAAAGCCCAGATTAATGGCAGAAT
>CADCQO010000238.1 GCA_902803585.1 uncultured Ruminococcus sp. | reverse complement strand
TTAATTGCTAAACCGAAACGAAGTCACACCATTTTAACAAACGGAGGTAATCAAATGTTTGAAAACTACAGAGTATTTAAAACAGAATTTGCGGGTCGTCCGCTGGTTGTTGAAACAGGTAAGATGACGCAGCTTGCCAATGGTGCCTGTCTGGTTCGCTACGGTGAAACAGTATTGCACGTAGCAGTTACCGCTGCGGCCAAGCCCAGAGAAGGCGTGGATTTCTTCCCGCTTTCGGTCGATTTTGAAGAAAAGCAGTACGCTATGGGAAAGATTCCGGGCGGCTTTGGCAAGAGAGAGGGCAGACCTTCCGAAAAATCTATCCTTGTTTCCCGTGTTATTGACCGTCCGATCCGTCCTTTGTTCCCGAAGGACATGAGAAACGATGTTTCTATCGTTTGTACAGTCATGGCATATGATCCCGACTGTCTGCCGGAGATTGCTGCAATGGTAGGCACATCTATTGCCCTGAGTATTTCCGATGTTCCGTGGAACGGCCCGATTTCTGCTGTATCAGTTGGCCTGATTGACGGCGAATTCATCATCAACCCCACAAAGGAACAGCGTGAAGTCAGCCAGATGGCAGTTACCGTTGCTTCTACTGACAGCCGTATTGCCATGATTGAAGCAGGTGCCAATATTGTTCCTGATGATGTAATGTACAACGGCATCATGGCAGGTCATGAAGCCAATCAGGCAATCATTGAGTTCATCAAGGGTATTCAGGCTGAAATCGGACGTGAAAAGTTCACTTATCCCAGCAACGAGCCGGAGCCGGAAATGTACGAGACAATCAAGGCATTCGCCATTGATGACATTCGTGCAGCTCTTGATACAGATGACAAAAAAATCCGTGACGAAAGACTGAAGCCCATCTATGAGGCTGTTCACGCAAAATTCGATGAAATTTATCCCGACCAGTCTGAAAAAATTGAAGACTGTCTGTACAAGACACAGAAATATATTGTCCGCCGCTGGCTGCTTGACGAGCAGAAGCGTGTAGACGGCAGAAAAATGGATCAGATGCGTCCACTGGCTTCTGAAGTAGGCATACTGCCCAGAGTACACGGTTCAGGCTTGTTCACCAGAGGTCAGACACAGGTACTGACAATCACCACACTCGGTTCGATCAGTGATCAGCAGATTCTGGACGGCATTGACGACCAGACGGCAAAGAGATATATCCATCACTACAATTTCCCGTCATATTCTGTCGGCGAAACAAAGCCTTCAAGAGGTCCCGGCCGAAGAGAGATCGGTCATGGTGCGTTGGCAGAACGTGCACTCGTACCGGTTATTCCCTCAGTAGAGGAGTTCCCGTATACCATTCGTCTGGTTTCTGAAATTCTTTCTTCCAATGGTTCTACTTCACAGGGCTCCATCTGCGGCTCCACACTGTCCCTGATGGATGCAGGCGTACCGATCAAGGCACCTGTTGCGGGTATTTCCTGCGGTCTGATCACCGAAGGCGACCGCTGGATGACAATGGTAGATATTCAGGGTCTGGAAGACTTCTTTGGCGACATGGACTTCAAGGTAGCCGGTACAAAGGAAGGCATTACAGCTATCCAGATGGATCTGAAAATCAGCGGTCTCACGCCGGAAATGATTAAGGAAGCTCTTTATAAGACACATCAGGCTCGCAATTACATTCTTGATGAAGTAATGCTGAAGGCAATCCCTGAGCCGAGAAAAGAGCTGTCAAAATATGCGCCCAAGATGCTGTCTACTGTTATTCCGGTTGACAAGATCCGTGAAGTTATCGGTTCCGGCGGCAAGGTTATTCAGAAGATCTGCGCTGAGTGTGATGTCAAGATTGACATCGAAGAAGACGGTCATGTTTATGTTACCGGTCTTGATATGGAGAACTGCAAGCGTGCCATGACGATTGTAGACACAATTGTAAAAGACCCTGAGCCGGGTGCTATTTATAAAGGCAAAGTAACCAGACTGATGGACTTTGGTGCTTTTGTAGAGATTGCTCCGGGCAAAGAAGGCCTGTGCCATATTTCTCAGCTGGATGTCAAGCGCACAGAGAAGGTTACAGACGTTGTCAATGTGGACGATGTTATTATCGTCAAGGTACTGGATATTGATGATAAGGGCCGTCTGAATCTCTCACGCAGAGAAGCACTCATTGAGGTAGAGGGTCTGACACCTGAAAATGACGTTGCACCCCGCCGTCCTTCCGGTCCCAGAAACGGCGGATTCCGCAGAGGCGGCGACAAAAAACAATCCTGATGCTGCTTTGGTGAATTAAACAAATAGCAGCCGCCGTCCTGCAAAGTGGATACAGCGGGGGAGGCTGCCAAAGATATGATGTGTGATACAATAACAAATCGGAACAGTTCAGAACGGTTTCACGCCTGTAAAGTCAGCAGGGCAGGAACGAAGTCCGTTGGCTTTATACAATGAGCCGTCCGCTGTTTGCTGGCAAAAAGCATCTCGCAGGGAGGTGCTTTTTTGTTGGAGTCATGACGCAGGAACGCTTGCTTGATGTTTTCTGAAAAATATGCGTTGACAAACGGGAAAAAAGTGTATATACTATGAATATATCGGCTGTGAAGGGAAAAAGTAGGGCAGCAAGCTGTCTGCAGAGAGGATATGGCAGGTGAAAATATCCGTCAGCACTGTTTGAAATACATTCCGGAGCTGTCAGGCTGAGAAAGCGTGCATTAGGTCTGACCGTTTAGCACACGTTACCGTGCGTGGTTGTGTCAGCAACCCATAAGGCTGTTGCCGGGAGGCAGCGGTAAATTGAGGTGGTACCGCGGTAATTTATCGCCCTCTGTTTTTGACAGGGGGCGTTTTTGTCCCCGTAAAAATGCAAAGCACCGTTTGAACAGGTGCGGAAAGGACAAAATAATGGGAGTATTTGAAGAATTACAGGAGCGGGGACTCATCGCTCAGACGACAGACGAAAAAGAAATCAGAGAACTGATCAACAGCGGCAAAGCTACCTTTTATATTGGCTTTGATCCGACAGCAGACAGTCTTCATGTCGGTCACTTCATGGCACTTTGCCTGATGAAAAGACTGCAGATGGCGGGCAACCGTCCGATTGCGCTGCTTGGCGGCGGTACGGGCATGATCGGTGACCCGTCCGGCAAGACTGATATGCGTAAGATGCTGACGAAAGAAGACATTGACCATAATATTGAGTGTTTCAAGAAGCAGATGAGCCGTTTTATTGATTTTTCTGACGGCAAAGCTCTGATGGTCAATAACGCAGACTGGCTGCTGCAGCTGAATTATGTTGAACTGCTGAGAGAGGTAGGAGCCTGCTTCAGCGTTAACCGTATGCTGACAGCAGAATGTTACAAACAGCGTCTGGAAAGAGGCCTGAGCTTCCTCGAATTCAACTATATGATTATGCAGAGCTATGACTTTTTCTCCCTGTACCAGCGTTACGGCTGTAATCTGCAGTTTGGCGGAGATGATCAGTGGAGCAATATGCTGGGCGGTACGGAGCTGATCAGAAGAAAACTGGGCAAAGATGCTTACGCCATGACTATCAATCTGCTGTTGAATGCAGAAGGCAAAAAGATGGGTAAAACAGAAAAGGGCGCAGTATGGCTCGATGCTGAAAAAACCAGCCCGTTTGAGTTCTTCCAGTACTGGAGAAATGTAGCGGACAGCGATGTCATCAAGTGCCTGAAAATGCTGACCTTTGTACCGATGGAGCAGATCAGGGAACTGGAGAAATTAGAAGGCAGCGAACTGAACAAGGCTAAGGAAATTCTCGCTTACGAGCTGACAAATCTGGTACACGGCGAGGAAGAGGCAAAGAAAGCGCTGGAAGGCGCAAGAGCATTATTCTCCAGCAAATCCGATACCAACAATATGCCTTCTACGGAGCTTGCGGCAGAACAGCTGGCAGATGGTGCAATCGGTCTGATCGACCTGCTGCTCACGACCAAGCTGGCACCATCTAAGGCAGAAGCAAGAAGACTGATCCAGCAGGGCGGCATCTCGGTTGACGACCAAAAGATCACCGATGTGAATGCAGTCATCGCACAGCAAGCCTTCGGAAAGGGCTATGTCGTTATCAAAAAGGGAAAGAAAGTATTCCATAAAGCGATACTGAAATGAGATAAAAAGAACAGGAGTGATCGGGAATGGAACGATCCGATAACATGGAAAATAAGCCGCTCAGCAGGCGGGAAGAAAGACAACAGGCATTGACGTTTGTGTTTGAACGGCTGTTTCGTGATGATAGTGCGGAGGAAGCGTTTGAAGATGCGTTCCATGCCCGTGATGCAGCCGTCAGTGATTATGCCCGCAGCATTGTTAAGGGTGTAGAAGAACATACGGAAGAAATTGACGGAATGATTGAAACAAACCTCAAAGGCTGGAAGATCAGCCGGATTGCCAGAATGTCGCTTGCCATTC
>CADCQO010000237.1 GCA_902803585.1 uncultured Ruminococcus sp. | reverse complement strand
GTTCTCGGTGCAAACGACCCCGAACAGCTCCGGCAGCTTAACGAAATAGCAGAAAAACTGAAGGCGGAAGGCTGAAAACAGAAAACTGCGGCAGGGGATTGTCCTGAAGCGGAAAGCCGGCTCTCTGATAACATGATGTATCAGTGAGCCGGCTTTTTTTGTGGAATATTATCAGGCAGGGCGTTTCCGCAGAAGATTCTTGAAAGTGTTTTTCTTTGCCAGAATGCCCCAGAGCCATATCAGCAGCCTGATGAAAATAAACAGTGCAGTATCAATGATAAGTCTGAACAGCATCTTATAAAGCAGGCTGTCAGGGCTTTCCCAGAAAAACGAATACAGACTGTCCATGATATGTGCCCAGAAAAAGTGCATGGAGTATCTGCCGACATAGATGAGCGGTTTCATCATAAAGCCCAGCTTTGCCAGCACAACGCTCAGACAGCAGAAAAACAGGACACCTGCGGCGGCGGGTAAAAAACACAGATGCAACAGGGGATATTTTCTGTCGGCAAGTTCCAGATAGCTGTCTGCTGCAAAAAATATGTACAGGAATGAAACCGCCCATATTCCCATTGCTGCAAATCCGTACAGGAACCATTTCTTTGTCAGATCAACCTTTTTCAGATAGTTTCCGAATGCCAGCAGAGGAAGTATGGCAAGCACGATGTCAAATGAAAAGGGCAGAAACCGCAGATTACATATACCGAGTACCGAACATACCACAATTGCCGCTATAAATGCCTTCTTTTCCAGTTTGAGGTGCAGATAGTCATAAAGTACCTTTTATCATTCCGTATTTCAGCTGACGACTAATTTTTTTACGATCTGTTCTGTGTGCATACCTCTGGAACCTTTCACGAGAATGGTATCGCCCGCCGCAAGGGAAGCAAGGAGAAGACGGCAGGCTTCCTCGTTGGTATCGGCAGTCTGTACGGAAGGACAGCCATTGTCGAGCGCACCCTGTGCCGTATGACGGGACAAAGTGCCGACAGCAATCAGTCTGTCAATGCCGATTTCTGCCAGATATCTGCCGACATTGTAGTGTTCCGCTATGCCTTCCCCGCCTAATTCCAGCATATCCGCCAAAACGGCGGTCGTACCTGCTTTTGCGATACTTTTCAGCACGTCCAGAGAAGCTTTTGTTGCTTCGGGGCTTGCATTGTAGCTGTCATCAATGAGCGTGAATGTGCCGCAGTCATGGATTTCCTGACGCATAGGGGCGTTGTGATAGGTCAGCAGACCGCCGGCAATTGTTTCCTCTGTCAGACTTGATGCCTGTCCCACTGCAAACGCCGCCAGTGCATTCATAATGCTGTGTCTGCCGAGAGCGGGAATCTGCAGGCGGAAAGATCTGCCGCCGCTGTAATGACAGGTGAAAGCGGTCGAAAAACCTTCTACAGTGATGTCATCGGCATAATAATCATCGTCGCTGTTCATGCCGAAAGTAACGGTGCGGAATGCCTGCTTTCCGTGCAGTTCCCTCAGCAGGCGGTCGTCCCCGTTCAGGAAAAGAATGCCGTTCTTGTCAAAGTGCTTGGTGATTTTGAGCTTTTCACTGCGGATATTTTCCTGTGTATGGAGGTTTTCAATGTGCGCTTTGCCGATATTTGTCATGACGGCAATATTCGGTCGGGCAATATCACAAAGCCTGTCCATTTCTCCGAATTCGCTCATACCCATTTCAATGACTGCCGCCTCGTGATGCGGTTCAATATCAAACATCGTCATCGGCAGACCGATCTGGCTGTTGCGGTTGCCCTTCGTTTTCATGACATCAAATCCCTGTGACAGTGCCGCCGCAATCATTTCTTTGGTGCTGGTTTTGCCGACACTTCCTGTGACGCCGATCAATCTGACATTCAGGCTGTCACGATAGGCTTTTGCTAACTGCTGGAGGGCTGTCAGTGTGTTTTCTACCTTGATGCAGGGTTTGCCTTCTATCACAATTTCCTGTTCTGTCAGGGCGGCCGCTCCCTTTTGCAGACAATCTGCAATGAACTGGTGCGGGTCAGTATTAGCGCCCTTGATCGGTACAAAAAGCGTTCCTTCCCTGACTTCACGGCTGTCATACTGTACGTTGGTAATGATGGCACTGTCTTCACCGCAAAGCAAAGTGCCGTTTACTGCAGCAGCAATTTCCGCTGCCGTTAACTGTTTCATAACAGAGTCCCTCTTTTCTGCAGATGTTTTATTGATTGCCGCCAAGAATGCCGGCGATGACTTCTCTTTCATCGTAATGTGTTTTTACGCCGTTTTTATCCTGATAATCCTCGTGACCCTTGCCCGCCAGTACGATGATATCGCCGTCCTGTGCATTTTCGATACAGTAGCGGATTGCATCGGTGCGGTCGGGAATGACAACATACTTTCCGTTTGTTTTGTGCAGACCTGTTTCAATATCCCTGATAATATCCATGACATTTTCAAAACGGGAGTTATCCTCTGTTACAACAGAAAGGTCAGATAAGCGTCCCGATACCTCACCCATTTCAAAGCGTCTGTCTCTGGGACGGTTGCCTCCTGCGCCAAACAGGGTAATCAGGCGGTTGGGGTGGTATTCCCGCAGGGTGGTCAGGATATTTTCCATACTGAGCGCATTGTGTGCATAGTCGATCAGAAGGGTGTAGTGTCCAGGCACTCTGACAGGTTCAACACGGCCCTTGACCTTTACTTCCTTCAGACCGTCCAGTATAGCCTGCTCATCAACGGGAAAATGACGGCATACAGCGATGGCGGCCAGTGCATTGTAGACGTTGAATTTTCCTGGGATGCCTGCCTGTGCCTGTATGGACACGACACCGCTTACCGTAAAGCCTACCCCCAGATAGCCCTTTGTTCTGACAAGATGGCTGTCAGAAGCGCAGAGCTGTGCCTTTTCCGAAAAGCCGAAAGTTTCTGTTTCGCAGGTATGCCCCTCCAGCATTCTGGGATAACTTTCATCATCTACATTAAAAATACCTGTCCGGCAGCGGCGGAAAAGCATCGCCTTGCACTGAATGTATTCTTCCATGTCAGCGTGTTCTGCGCCGCCGATATGGTCATGCGACAGGTTGGTGAACAGTCCGTAATCATAGACAAAGCCGTCTGTTCTGTGCCATTTCAGCCCCAGAGAAGATGCCTCCATGACAACGCACTGACAGCCCTCGTCAATCATGCGGCGCATAGCCTTCTGTATTTCATAGGATTCAGGTGTTGTATTAGCGGTCTTATACAGTTTATCACCGATAATAATACCCAGTGTACCGATCACGCCGGTTTTGATGCCGCCCTTTTCGAGAATGGAGCGAATCATGCAGGCAGTGGTTGTCTTGCCCTTTGTACCCGTCACGCCGATTGTTCTGAGTGTATCAGCGGGATTGCCGAAGTATGCCGCACTCATGAACGCCAGTGCTTCACGGGTATCTGCCACTCTGATGACGGTTACACCGTCTGCCTCTGTTTCTTTGCTCACCACAACAGCCGCAGCGCCTTTTGCGACAGCGTCCTTTACATACGCGTGACCGTCCGTATTAGAACCGACAAGGCACACGAACACACAGTCTTTGCATACCTTGCGGGAGTCATAAACGACATCGGAAATTTCCTTTTCCGTATCTCCGCACAGGACTTCATACTTTACTCTTTCCAATAATTCTGACAGTTTCATACAGTAATTCCCTCCATCAATCCATATATTCCATTTTATTTCGTCCTACCGTATTGTATCACAACTAATTTGCATCTTCAATAGGAAATTTAGCGGTTCTCAGAGAGTTTCGCACCCGTCAGCAGGCTGAAAAAAGCGGAAAACAATGACTGGACTGAAACGGAAAGGAAAAGCGGAAAATTGCGGCTGAAATTTGCCGGAAATACCGTGCGTGAAATCCGCCAATCGTTAACCACTGTCCGCTATTCCTGTTGACATGAGGGGGGAAAGGGAGTAAAATAGGTAGTATCTCATAGGAGATTTGCAGAAGGAGAAAGTGGTATTTTATGAAGGATTATCTGAGAAGAACATGGGCAGAGGTAGATATTGATGCCCTGAAACATAATTTTGATGTCATACGCCGGACGGCACAGCCCAAAGCGAAAATTATCTGTGTCATCAAAGCAGATGCCTACGGTCACGGTGCAGTATTTCTCGGCAGGCTGTACGAAAAAATGGGTGCAGACGGTTTCGCTGTTTCCAACATCGAAGAAGCTATGCAGCTCCGTGAAAACGGCATCAGGCTGCCCGTGCTGATTCTGGGATTCACACCTGCTACACTTGCCAAAGAACTGTCACAGAATCATATCAGTCAGGCGGTTTTTTCAGAGGAATATGCAAAGGAATTATCCGCTGAGGCTGTCCGTCAGAATGTAATAGTTGATATTCATATCAAAGTAGATACGGGCATGAGCCGGATCGGTTTCATGTATCAGAATATAGAACGGGACAGCGATTCTGTCCGGCAGATAGAGAGAGCCTGTCGGCAGCCGCACCTGAATCCTGCCGGCATTTTCACGCACTTTGCTCTGGCAGATGAAGCGGCAGAGGGACAGGCTGCTACGGAACATCAGTTAGCCTGCTTTGCTGATGCGGTAGAGCGTCTGAAGGCTGACGGCTATGAATTCCCGCTGGTACACTGTTCCAACAGCGGCGCAATTATTGACTATCCCCATGCACATTTTAACGGTGTGAGGGCGGGCATTATCCTTTATGGTCTGGCACCCTCCCCGAAACTGAAAGATAAAATGGATTTGCAGCCCGTCATGACCATCAAGAGTGTTGTGGCACAGGTCAAGACGATCGACGCAGGCACGCCTGTCAGCTATGGCGGTACTTTTGTTGCTGATAAAAAGATGACGGTTGCAACCGTTCCGATCGGCTATGCAGACGGCTATACCCGCAGTCTGGGCAGCCGTGCCTATATGGTCGTCAAAGGCAGGAAAGCGCCTGTGATCGGCAGAGTCTGCATGGATCAGCTCATGCTGGATATCAGCGGCATCGATGGTGTTCATTCGGGCGATGAGGTGACTGTTATCGGGGACGGCACCAACGGCAGCATGACATTTGATGATATTGCCGCCATGACAGGTACTATCAACTACGAGGTTGTCTGTCTTGTCGGTAAGCGTGTCCCTCGTGTTTACCTCCATCACGGAAAAAATATCGGTATCATGGATACGCTCAGATCCCAGAATTAAGTATGGAGTCAGGCAGCGGAAAATGCTTGTCCGGCAGATGGCGGCTTCTGTATTCAGAGCAGAGTCCGGCAGCAGTTTTTTGTTTTCAATTTTTTGCGCAGGGGGAGGTTTTTTGTGATGCGGCTGTTGGTGATTGACGGCAATAGTATTTTTAACAGGGCGTTCTTTGGTATCAGGCTGCTGACAACGAAGGACGGACAATATACCAATGCAATTTACGGCTTTTTGACAACACTGCTCAAACTGCTGAGTGAAAGTACACCTGATGCGGTAGCGGTGGCGTTTGATCTGAAAGCACCGACTTTCCGTCACAAAGCATATGACGGCTACAAGGCGAACCGTAAAGGAATGCCGCCTGAATTAGCTTCTCAGCTGCAGCCTTTGAAGGATCTGCTCGGAATGCTCGGCTTTACGATTGTTACCTGCGAAGGCTTTGAAGCGGACGATATTCTCGGCACACTGGCGCACGTCTGTACCGAAAAGGGCTGTGAATGTATGATTGCTACCGGTGACCGTGACAGTTTACAGCTTGTTTCACCGACTGTCAGCGTAAGAATGGCAGCAACGAAGTTCGGCAAGCCTGAAGTGACAGTTTATGATGAAGCAAAAATTCGTGAGGTTTACGGCGTTTCACCATCGCAGCTGATCGACATCAAAGCGATACAGGGCGATACTTCTGACTGTATTCCCGGTGTTGCCGGTATCGGCGCAAAGGGAGCAGGGGAACTGATCGCCCGCTACGGTTCTCTGGACGGCGTTTATGCCAATCTTGAAACGGGCGATATCAAACCCGCAATGAAAAAGAAGCTCATCGAGGGAAAAGAAAGTGCTTATCTGAGCCGTATGCTCGGAACGATCCGCACCGATGCACCCATCGACAAGGAATTGTCGCACTATCTCATAAAGGAAGGGGACAAGCCTTCCGCTGTCCGTCTGATGCGTCAGCTTGAACTGCACTCACTGACGGCAAAGTTCGGTCTGGACAGCATACAGGCTGTGCCGGTGCAGGAAACGGCTGTACCCGAAACGCTGCCGGTTCTGCAGTATCCGGCATTTGAGAGCCTGAACAGTGTTCTGGAACAGCTGAAAGGAAAAACGGTTGATTTGCTGGCGGACGTTGACGGGCAGGATATTATTTCACTGGAAGTATCCGACGGCAAAAATATTTTTTCGGCTGACCATTTCACAGAAGGTTTTCTGGCTTTTGCCGAAGCACTGCTTTCTGATGACACAATACTGAAGCGCACCGACAATGCAAAAGCCCTTTATGCGGCGGCAGACTGTCGGGGCATCATTTTCGATACAGGACTGGCAGGTTATCTGCTGAATCCCAATGCTTCTGATTACAGCATGGAACGGCTGGCGCAGGATTACAGCATCACGCCGTATCCCTGTGAAAAAGAAGAAAGCCGCCTGTGTACGTTCATTCCGCTGGCGAAGGAACTGAAACGCAGGATTGACGAAAACGGACAGACAGACCTGCTCAGTAAAATAGAACTGCCTCTGGCGGAGGTTCTTGCCGATATGGAAAAGGTCGGCTTTCAGGCGGACAGGCAGGGAATCAGCGATTACGGAAAGAACCTGCAAAAGGAAATTGACACGCTGCAGACACAGATTTATGAACAGGCAGGAACGGAATTCAACATCAATTCTCCCAGACAGCTGGCATCTGTGCTGTTTGAAACGCTTGAACTGCCCGCCAAAAAGAAAACCAAAAGCGGTTACTCGACCAATGCGGAGGTATTGGAGGAATTGCGTCCCTGTCACCCGATTATCGACAATATATTGCTGTACCGTACCCTTACCAAGCTGAAATCGACTTATTGTGACGGCTTGCTGAAAGTGATCGGTGCAGACGGGCGTATTCATTCCAGCTTCAACCAGACTGAAACCCGCACAGGACGCATCAGCTCCACAGAGCCTAATTTGCAGAACATTCCTGTCCGTACCGAAAGAGGGCGGGAAATGCGGCGGTTCTTTACCGCGAAAGAGGGTTGTCTGCTGGTTGATGCCGACTATTCACAGATTGAACTGAGGGTTCTGGCACATATTGCCAAAGACAAGCATATGCTCGAGGCGTTTGCAAGCGGGGAGGATATCCATACAACGACAGCGGCGAAGGTTTTCGGTCTGTCATCAGACGAGGTGACACCTTTGTTCAGGAGCCGTGCGAAGGCGGTCAATTTTGGTATCGTTTACGGTATCAGTGCCTTTTCACTGTCCAAGGATATCGGCGTGAGCGTCAAAGAAGCCGACCGGTATATCAAAGGCTATCTCTCGCTGTATGACGGTATTGACCGCTATATGAAAGAAGTTGTGGAACAGGCAAAAAAAGACGGCTATGTGACAACGATGTTCGGACGGCGGCGGTATCTGCCGGAATTATCGTCCTCTAACAAAAATCTGCGTTCCTTCGGAGAACGTGTTGCCCGCAATATGCCGATACAAGGTACGGCGGCGGACATTATCAAAATAGCAATGATCCGTGTTTACCGGCGGCTGCAGCAGGAGGGTATGAAAGCCCGCCTGATTCTGCAGGTACACGATGAATTGATTGTAGAAGCACCTGAAAATGAAGCGCACAAGGCTGCCGCTCTGCTCAGTGAAGAAATGGAACAGGCCGTAAAGCTTTCCCTGCCGCTGACAGCCGATGCAGGTATCGGAAAAACATGGTATGAAGCTAAGGGATAACGATAAGGAGGGGATTTATCATGCTGCGTATTTTATTTGTATGTTCCGGCAATACCTGCCGCAGTCCGATGGCAATGGCGATTTATGGAAAAATTTCTCGTGAAATGGGCATCAGCAGCAGCTGCAGCAGTGCCGCACTGGGCTTTTTTACAGAGGATAAGGTATCGGAAAATGCCGTGATTGTCTGCAATGAAATAGGGCTGGATATCAGTCATCATAAACCCCGTCCTATCAGAGAGCATGATGTTCTTGTTGCTGACATATTTGTAGCGATGACCGAACAGCACGCTGAAATTCTCAGCTTTCTCGGCATTCCCAGAAACAGGATCTATATTCTGGGAGATGGTGTTCCGGATCCCTACGGCTCAGATATTGCTACCTACCGCAAATGCCGTATTTATATTGAAAAGTCTATTCGTGAGTTTTGCAGACTGCTGAAAAGTAAGATGGAGGAGGGAACTCTGCCGACACACACAGATCTTCCTACCCGCCGCACACCCGCCCAAGAAACTGACAGCCAGCAAGGAGAACAG
Source organism: uncultured Ruminococcus sp. (assembly GCA_902803585.1). Lineage (GTDB taxonomy): Bacteria > Bacillota > Clostridia > Oscillospirales > Acutalibacteraceae > UBA1213. The sequence goes on along the minus strand of CADCQO010000237.1, from coordinate 3,830 downwards.
CCGCATGATTAACCTGACAATCGCCCGTATGGAAGAACAGCATCTGGAAGCAGTTGCAGATCTGGAAGCAATGTGTTTTTCTACTCCATGGACATTCGAAAACCTTAAAGAATCTCTTGAAAATGATACCTCGTATTTTTTCGTTGCACTCGATGATGACGATGTGATCGGTTATATTGGCGTATCAGTAGTGGCGGACAGCTGTTTTATCAACAATATCGCTGTTTATCCGCTTTGCCGCCGGCAGGGTGTCGGCACAGCACTGCTGAAAATTGCTATTCTGACCGCTGATGTCATGGGAACGGACTTTATCTCGCTGGAAGTACGGGAGTCGAATTATGCGGCGATTGCCCTTTATCATTCTCTCGGCTTTGAGGAAATGGGTCGGCGCAGAGCATTTTACCGCCGTCCGCAGGAAGACGCTCTCATCATGACGAAGATATTTGAAAAGAAGGGTGCAAAAAAATGAAAATATTATCCATCGAAAGCTCCTGTGATGAAACCGCCGCCGCTGTCGTTGAGGACGGCAGAACGGTGCTTTCCTCTGTGGTAGCTTCTCAGGTAGAAGAACATAAACTTTATGGCGGGGTTGTACCGGAAATTGCTTCCCGCCGCCATTGCGAGGCAATCAATCCTGTTGTCCGCAAGGCGCTGGCAGATGCCTCTCTGACGCTTTCGGATATAAATGCTCTTGCTGTTACCTATGCGCCGGGACTGATCGGTGCTCTGCTGGTCGGCGTAAACTTTGCCAAAGGGCTGTCTATGGCGACAGGCCTGCCGCTTATTCCCGTTCATCATCTCAGAGGACATATCGCCGCTAATTATATCGCACACAGCGATCTGAAACCGCCGTTTCTTTGTCTTGTTGTGTCCGGCGGTCATAGTCATATTGTTGAAGTGACTGATTACACCGCTATGAAAGTCGTCGGAAAGACTCGTGACGATGCCGCAGGTGAAGCCTTTGACAAAGCCGCCCGCACAATGGGAATGTCCTATCCCGGCGGTATTCATCTGGATAAAGCCGCTGAAAACGGCGACCCGCTTTCCTTCAGGCTTCCTCACCCCAAAGTAGAGGGTGCGCCCTACGATTTCAGTTTTTCCGGCTTGAAAACTGCCGTTATCAATCTGATTCACAACGCTTCCCAAAAAGGAAATACCCTTCCTGTCGCTGACTTGTCGGCTTCTTTCCGCAAAGCAGTGGTTGACAGCCTCACTGCAAACTTTCTGCAGGCGGCGCAGGATCTCGGCTATCGCAGGCTGGTGTTAGCGGGCGGTGTTTCTGCTAATTCCCTTTTACGCCGCCGCATTGCGGAAGAATGTGCTTCCCGTCAATGGAGCTGTTACTATCCGCCGTTATCTCTTTGCGGTGACAACGGAGCGATGATAGGCGCACAGGCTTACTATGAATATCAGGCGGGTCATGTTGCCGATACCTCGCTGAATGCCCGCGCCACAATGGTTATCGGCTGTTAGCAGTCAGACAATAACCGTGTACTGTTCTGAATACAAAAACAGACCGAACCTTTTGAGAATACTCATTGGTTCGGTCTTATTTTCTGCTCTCAGGAGAGAGGCAGGGTATCATACGGGCAAAAACGGCGGGGGAGAAAGATGGCTTTTCAGAGGAAGGCGGTCAGTTCCGCCGCCGTTCCAATTATACCGTGATGTCTGAACGGTTGATAGCGCAGATGATGCCGCGTACAGAGGCTTTGAAGATGCCGTGTGAGATGCCGACACCAAAGATATGGCGGCCGGTGGGATCTTTCAGCTCAATGTAGCAGATAGCGCGGGAATCAGAGCCCTGAGAAATGGAATGTTCACTGTAATTGACGAACTCAAAGCCTTTGATGCCGATGGTCCTGAGGGCTTTGAAGAAAGCATCGATCGGGCCGTTGCCTTCGCCGCAGATTTCCACGTCCTGATTTTCCTTGACAAGGTGAATTGTTCCCTGAAAAGTAGCTTTTTCGTGGTCGATATTTGTAATGGTATGGCGCACCAGCCACAGTTTCTGTTCAATATCGAGATAGTTGCGGCGGAAAACGTCCATCAGCTCCTGCGGGGAAAGCTCACGTCCGAGTTTGTCGCATTCTGCCTTGACAAGTGAACCGAATTCGGGGTGCATGGCTTTGGGCAGTTCATAGCCGAAGTTGTTCTGCATAATGAAAGCGGCGCCGCCCTTGCCGGACTGCGAATTGATGCGGATAATCGGCTCATACTGGCGGCCGACATCGGCAGGGTCGATCGGCAGGTAGGGAATTTCCCATTTATCACTGCCTGTTTCCTTTACATAGGCAAATCCCTTGTTGATAGCGTCCTGATGGGAGCCTGAAAAAGCGGTAAAGACCAGATCTCCGACATAGGGCTGGCGTTCTCCGATTTTCATGTTGGTACAGCGTTCGTAAATTTCACGGTATTTCGGCAGGTTGCTGAAATCGAGGCGGGGGTCAACGCCCTGAGTAAACATATTCAGACCAACGGTTACAATATCCAGATTGCCGGTACGCTCACCGTTGCCGAAAAGCGTACCTTCTATACGGTCAGCACCTGCTAACAGTGCCAGTTCTGCACAGGCGACACCTGTACCTCTGTCATTGTGAGGGTGCAGACTGATGATGGCCGATTCACGGTTTCTGAGGTGTTTGATGAAATATTCTATCTGATCGGCGTAGGTGTTCGGCGTACACATTTCAACGGTATTGGGCAGGTTGAGAATGATAGGATTGTTGGGTGTCGGCTCAAACACGTCCATTACTGCCTGACAGATACGGACGGAATTATCCACCTCTGTGCCTGAAAAGCTCTCAGGGGAATACTCTATGCGGAAATGTGTGTCACCCTCATAGCTGTCAATCAGTTCTTTGATGAGTTTTGCACCTTCGACCGCAATGTCAATGATACCGTCCATATCCTTGTGGAAAACGACCTTGCGCTGAAGGGTAGAAGTAGAGTTATAGAAATGCACAATGACGTTTCTGGCACCCTTTACAGCTTCAAAAGTTTTGCGGATAAGATGTTCTCTTGCCTGTACAAGCACCTGAATGGTCACATCGTCCGGAATATGACCGCCCTCTATCAGTTCACGGCAGATTTCATATTCTGTTTCGGAAGCAGACGGAAAGCCGATCTCGATTTCTTTAAAGCCCATATCGCACAGTGCATGGAAGAATTCGAGCTTCTGTGTGAGGTTCATCGGATCGACCAATGCCTGATTACCGTCTCTCAGATCTACCGAACACCATACAGGTGCTTTTGTGATGGTCTTGTCCGGCCATTCTCTGTTTTCCATCTTGATTTGCTGAAAAGGAACATACTTTTTGAATCCTTTTTCCATGATAAATACCTCCTGAAGATTTGCGCTGCCGCAAACAAAAAACCCGCCCCGTCATTTATACATGACATGGGGCGAGCAAAGCTCACGGTACCACCCAATTTCGGACACAGCAGTATCCCTCAATAAGCCTCTGACAAGGCTCCGGTTCGTAACGGAACCACCCGTTCTGTCTTACGTTGTCAGACAGAAAGCTCCGGAATGAGCTATTCATACGACTGCCGTTACCGCCTTACACCAACCGCCGGCTCTCTTTGCACAAACAACCGTATCTTATTTCCTTCATAGCTTTTGTTTTTATATCATTGTCCACTATTATAGCCGAACCGTCCGTATTTGTCAAGAACTTTTGTTTCTTTTGTCACGCCAGAAAAAACAAATACCCTGTACCATCCGGGCATGGGGTCACACCCGAAAGATACAGGATACTGCATTCAAATGATATGATATACGGAAAAAGACAGAGAATTACTCCTCGCCAGCGCCTTCTTCGCCGCCTTCT
>CADCQO010000236.1 GCA_902803585.1 uncultured Ruminococcus sp. | reverse complement strand
TGGTGCTGTAAGGCTGGGCAGTTGACTACTTTTCCGACGTCAATTTTTTGTAATAGACACCATAGGTATACTTCGGCAGACCGCCCTCAGAAGAAGCATTCACGGTTACAGATTCGCCCTTCTGAATACTCTCGGCAGAAATCGTTGATGTATTGGAAAGTTTCGGTGAAACAGCAACGGTAAAGTATTTCTTGACGATGGTGCCTTTGCTGTCCTTTACTTTTACATACACCTCATAATCCTGTGCGGCGGAGGGCTTGATGCTGACTGTCTGGTTCGTGCTGAACGACTGCGCTGCAACCCACTGATCGGCTGTCGCCTTTCTGAAGAACACAGCATATTGATAATTGCCGGCTCCTCCGCTCGCTGCAGCGTTGACGGTAATTTTCTGACCGATCACAATTTTCTTGGCGGACAGCGTTGATTGATTGGCAAGTGCAGGCGTGACATGACAGGTAAGTGTCTTTTCAGCGGTTTTTCCGGTATTGTCAGTTACCGCAACAAGTACCTGATAATCTACAGCAGAGGCCGGTACAATAGCGACACGGGTATTTGTGCCGTCTGTCTGCTTAACTGTCCACTTGGTTCCGGTTGCTTTCTTGTAGGATACGGAATAAGTGTAGGGAGCTGTTCCCTCTTCTGCGGAAAGATTCACGATGATTTTTTCACCGAGAATCACGGTATCTGCTGCCAATGCAGCAGTATTCACCGGATCGCTTGAGGGCAGTTCTTCTGTTCTGACGGTAAGTACATTTGTCTTGGGGTCATAGCTGAGGCGGATTGTGTTGTCCTTCTCAAGACCGCTGAATGTCAGGCTTTTACCTCTTGAAGACATTGTAGAAAGTGTGTACTGACTGGTGAGTCCTGCCTGATAAACGATGCTGGCACTCTCCGAAAGGCTCTTATAGGTTTTATTCTTCTTATCGTACAGGCTCAGACTGATGTTAGTGCTGTCCTTTGCAGTCATGGTATACTCATACAAGCCTTCCCCGTTTTTCTTCATGAGAGTACTTGTATCGCTCCAGTCATGCGAACCGCTGATATAGTACAATACAGCATATTCTCCATTCTCTTCTTCCTCTTCTTCGGTACCTGTGCTTTGGGAGTAATTTTTAACCTTGTATTTGCCATCACTTGTGCCGTTGGTGCGGAAGGTATTGTACTGATAGGACGACAGGCAAATATCTACCGTCTGGTTTGTGCCGTCCGAAAAAATCAGGTTCTGGTACTGACCGTCTTCAGCAAAGGTAACACGATAAAGATCATGTCCGTTATAGCTGCCTGATTTGCTGAGCTGTACGCCCGGCCATGTACCGTTGTTGTTCGAACCTGTCCATGCGTAAGCGTACACCTTGCTCCATGACAGGTTATTTTCAAAATAATATTCATGTCCCACAGAATATATCTCATGACCGGTAACATGGGCAATGATAGCTTTCAGCGCAGTGATGGCCTCGTCAAACGCCGTTACAATGCTCTGATCGGCTGTGGTCTGGCCTTTGTAAGTATAATACAGCTTTTTGAGTGCCTGATACTGGTCGTAGGACGCATAGTTATAAAATGTTGAAAGGATGGAAGATACTTCCGAAAGTTTGCTGCTCAAGGAGACCGTCGTACCGGATAAGGTGATCTGCTTTTCCGTATTGAAAACAGCGCCGCTCTTTTTACGGGGACTGTCTATGATGTAGCTGTATTTGGGATAGATGGTACCATCTGAAATATTTACACCGTAATATACGATTTTGTTTTCATAGACTTCTGTAAAATATGCCTGTGAATTGAAGCCTTTTCCATTGTTGCGATCAAGTCCGGTATCGTCTGCATTTGCCTTTGTTGAACCTGCCAGTGACGGGATATGCAGCATATGTGCCGCTGTACCGTTTTCGTCCGAGTAGTTATAGTTCATTTCAAAGTCCTCGTGTGTGTGACCTGATACCCACACGATATCATGATATTTCTGAAGGAGTGCTTTCAGCTTTTGGGTAGAGGAATGGTCGGGATTCAGCATACCGCTGTAATAGGGTTTGCTCATTCTGTCGCCTGCGCCAAAGCCCTTTATCGGAGAATGCTGTACAAGGAAAATATTCACGCCTTTGGCGGTGTATTCTTCAATCAGTCTTGTTGCCCATGCGATCTGTTCATCTGTGAATTCTTCCGCCTGACTCGGTGATTTGTTCAGCTCTAAGGACATAAACAGGAAAAGGTCGCCTGTTTTTTCTTCGACTTTATAAAAATAGGATTTGCCTGAATCAAAGGTTTCCTTTGTACTGTCGATACCGCTGCCCCTGATAAACGATTTCAGACCGCTTTCAACGCCCTGACGCATATCATGGTTGCCGTCGGACTCCCATACAGGATTCACAAAAGCACTCTGACTAAGGATTTTCTGGTAGGCTGTCCACTCTTTGTCGGGGCCTGAGTCATTTGTTACAACATCGCCCGATATGATGATATAATCAGAGCCTTTATCAACAGAATACTGAAGTCCTTCTTTGAGATGTGTTTCTGCATCGACATACCAAAGACTGCCCTTGTCAATATGTACATCAGAAAAAGATGTAAATTTATACAGCAGTCTGCCGCTGTCGGTGCTGAACTGCTTTTCTGCGGGAATGTCATAAACGGCTTTTGCACCGCTGACGGCTGTACCTTCCGTACAGGCAATAATCTTTGTTGCACCGGACGGAATGACCGTATGATAGCCAAGAGATACAGACTGACTCTTGCCCGCCGACAGTGTAAACTTTGCAATACGGTTGTACCCGTCCAATGCTTTCTCATCATCTGACCAATACAAACGGTATGTGCCGTCCGTGTCGGCTGTAAACGTAATCGTTCCTTCGGCATAGCCTGCTTCAGCCGCCTGCTGACCGCTGAAAGTATATGTGATTTTTGCCGACGCCGCATTGACCGTTACACCAATGCTGAACATAGCCATCAGTACAGCCATCGTAAGCAGCATTGACAATGTGCGTACAGTTTTTTTCATAACAATAAGCCGTTACTGAAAACTTATAAAAAGTTATAAAAACAACTTTTATGTTCCATTCCTTGTTCCTCGTGTCCATTTTCGACATTCAAT
>CADCQO010000235.1 GCA_902803585.1 uncultured Ruminococcus sp. | reverse complement strand
TGCGACAGATGACGGGCTGTTATCGGAATATTGTCAGACCGGCAGGCTCTCGCATCAGTCCGTTTTAACAGCCATTCGTCAGAGAAAAGTTTTTCCATGCCTGTTTGGTTCAGCACTCAGAACACAGGGCATCACTCCCCTGCTCCATGCCTTGTCGGAATGGACAGAAAAACCGCAGGATACCGGAGCATTCGGCGCAAGGGTCTATAAAATTGCCGAAGATAAACAGGGACACCGGCTGACGTTCATGAAAATAACGAGCGGCTGTCTGCGTGTGCGGGATATTCTTTTGAGTGACAAAAACAAAGAGCAGGAGAAAGTGGCACAGATACGGCTGTATTCGGGCGAAAAATTCACACCGGCAGAAGAAGCTGACAGCGGTACAGTTTGTGCTGTAACAGGCATCAGCTTTGCCATGTCGGGGGACGGTCTGGGCATAGAACAGAATGTCTCTTTGCCGGTGCTGGTGCCCGTCATGACCTATTCTCTGCAGCTGCCCGCAGACCTTCACCCGCATACAGCCCTTGAAAAACTCCGGCAGTTAGAAGCGGAAGATCCCCAGTTACATATTGTCTATGATGAACGCTCCGGAAAAATTCAGCTTGATATCATGGGAGAGGTACAGGCGGAGATTCTGCAGAAGATGATAAAGGAGCGTTTCGGCTTTGATGTTTCTTTTGCCAAAGGAAGCATCATCTACAAAGAAACCATTGCAGAGCCGGCAGAAGGTGTCGGACATTTTGAACCCCTGCGGCACTATGCGGAAGTGCATCTGCTGATGAAGCCTGCCCCGCGTGACAGCGGACTGGTTTTTCGTTCGGAGTGTTCCGAAGATATGCTCAGCCGGAACTGGCAGAGGCTGATTCTGACGCACCTGCACGAAAAGACGCATATCGGTGTTCTGACAGGTTCACCGATCACTGATATGGAAATTATTCTTACTGCCGGAAAAGCGCACCTCAAGCATACAGAAGGCGGTGATTTCCGTCAGGCAACCTATCGGGCAGTGCGTCAGGGGCTGCGCTGTGCAAAGAGTATCCTGTTAGAACCGTACTATGCTTTTACGCTGTCTGTACCGAGTGAAAATATCGGACGGGCGATCACAGATATTGAACGCATGAATGGACGCTTTGACCCGCCCCAGACTGCTGACGATTATTTTTCTGTACTGACAGGTTACGCCCCTGTATCGGAAATCGGACATTACAGTGCCGAAGTGCTCCAGTATACCAAAGGCAGGGGACAGATAAGCTGTCGTTTCAGCGGATATGAGCCTTGTCATAATCAGGAGGAAGTTGTTTCCCGTATAAACTATGACCCCGAAAGGGATATGGATAACCCGTGTGATTCCGTATTTTGTACGCACGGCGCCGGTTACATTGTCAAGTGGGACGAAGTGCCTCAGAAAATGCACCTCAGCAGTACACTTGCCCCTCAGCCGGCTGATGACCCTGTTGTGAAACGTTCCTTTTCGTCCTATCGTTCCCAGAAAGATCTGTTCGCCCTTGACCGTGAACTGATGCAGATTTTTGAAAACACCTACGGCGCAGTCAGACACAGGCAGACCCCGCCCCAGCGTGAAACCTACGAAGCACCGCAGAAATCCGCAGCGGTCAGACCCGCCAAATCCGCAGATAATACGGAATACGTTCTTGTTGACGGATACAACGTGATTTTCTCATGGGATCATCTCAGCAAACTGGCAAAGGATAACATTGATGCTGCACGAGCGACCCTCATCAATATTCTCTGCAATTATCAGGGTTACCGGAAATGTCACCTTATCCTTGTCTTTGATGCTTACAAAGTGAAGGGACAGCGGGAAGAAGTGGAGCAGACAGGCGGTATCAGCATCGTTTACACGAAAGAAGCGGAAACAGCTGATATGTACATCGAGAAAGTAACTCACCGCATCGCAAAGAGTCACCTTGTAAGAGTTGTGACTTCCGACCGCATGGAACAGCTTATTATTTTAGGAAATGGTGCTTTGCGTATTTCCTCCCGCACCTTTCTGGAAGAAGTACGGCAGGCGGAAGCCGAAATCAGGAAATTTTTAGCAAACAGCGATTAGCGGTCAGAAAAGCGTCTATCACCGGTTTTCATGTTCCGGAAAAAACAGCCGCCCTCTGCATATCAGGCGGCTGTAAGTGACAGCTTATTGTATCTCATTTTTACGGGGAAATCCGGACAGACCTAACCAGTTTTTACAGATAAATTCAGACAGACCGAACCAGCGATGGCAAAACATCAAATGGTTCGGTCTGTTTTTGTGCTGGGGAACGAATGCGGCATTTCACGGGAATGATATCAGGTGGAACCTGACCGCAATTTTCAATTTGTGCATCAGATTCTGATGACGGAGGACTATATGACGGTTACAGTGAAGTATTTTTTGCTGATTGTGCCGCTGCTGTCCTTAACTTTGACACAGATATTATAAGTGGTAGCTGCGGCAGGTCTGATGGTAACAGTTTTTGTGGAGGAATAGCTCTGAGCAGTTACCCATGAGGAGGAAGAAGATTTCTTGTAGTAAACGCCGTAGGTATAAGTACCGCTGCCGCCGGCTGCCGCACCTGTCACAGTAACTGTGCTTCCGAGTGAAATGTCCGAAGCGGAAATAGTGGAAGTATTGGTGAGAGAAGCCTTTGAAACCGTGAGAGTGAAGTATTTTTTGGCGATGGTTCCGCTGCTGTCTTTGACCTTGACACAGATATTATAGGCAACAGCGGCGGCAGGGG
>CADCQO010000234.1 GCA_902803585.1 uncultured Ruminococcus sp. | reverse complement strand
TTGGCGGCGGCGGTGGTGCCGGCGGTGGCGGCGGTGCTGGTGGCGGCGGTGGTGCCGGAGGCGGCGGCGGTGCTGGCGGTGGCGGTACACTTGATGTTACTGGTTATAACGAAGTAGATATCAAGAATGCTGATCTGCCTATGGCATATGTCGGCGGTTCCAAAGTGCGCTTAGAGAACAGATCCTACTGGGAAGTATACAACGATTATGATGGTCAGAAGGAAAATTCCAAAGGCAAAAAGATCGGTTCCGGCAACCTCTTCGGCGGTACCGGCGACAACGATGAATCTGACGGCCGTCTTGGTCTGGCAAAACTGAGTGCTTACTATGACTGGTACGAATTCAAGCTGCCTGTTTCTAAGGAAACCGAGTACTCCTTCGGTCTGAAGGGTATGAACCCCGATTCTGCTGAAACACAGACAAAGACAATCAAGAATGCAAGAGGAGATATCTGGCTGGAGCAGCTTTCCAACTATAACGGCGGCAGCGGTCACTATCAGAATATCAACCTCTATACCTTCAACCCCGAACAGTCACAGATCGGTGATACTATTACTGTATTCTTCCGTATGCCTGCCGGCTGGACGAATCCGGAAGTCAAGGTTGACGGTCCCTTCATTGAGGAACCGGCGTTTGTTCCGATGGTTCATAGTTTGCAGACCGATCCGAGTATCTTCTACATAGACGACATTTCCAAGAACAGTCCGTTTATTACTTTCTCCGCAGTTGACACTAAGAATCAGGTACACGCTTATAAGACTTCCCTGAAGGGCGGCGACTATAACCTGTTCGTACCGAATGAAGATGACAGCAAGGCCGAGTGGGTATCCTTCCTCTCTGACCGTATGATGCTTAAGAGAGCTATTGCAAGCCTGCGTTCTGCTTACTACGGCTGCAACATCGCTTCTAACTACAACGACAACGGTGAGCTGAAGGATGGTTCCGAACGTAATTATTCCAAGGGTCTGCTGACCCTCTACGGCAAGTATTCTACTGTTAAGCCGACTGACGGTGTTGATTACTACATTTCCAAGAATGAAAACGAATACACCGAAGCAGAGGCTGCAGTGGCTCATCAGGAAATCAATACATTCCTGACTTATTACAAAGGCCTGTACAAGATGATGCAGGAAGCAAGACAGTATCTCTCAACTCCTTTGACCAATTCTGAGATGCACGCAGTCGGAGGCCCTGAAATTCACGGTGCCGGCGGCGGCGCTTATCCGGAATATGTTACTGCATCTGTCAAGACAAGACAGTATACCAGTACTTCAATTTCTGTTCTGAGAAGCAAGCTGGCCAAGGCTGAAAAGGTTTATCTTGACAACAGCACAACCGATCAGGTACTGGCAGCTACTGAAGCACTTGAAAGAGCAATCGCAGGTCTTGAAGTTGACAGTGAAGGCTCCATCGCCTGTGTACTCTTCGATGCACAGGGTAAAGTAGCAGACAACTCTATCTTTAAGATTCGTTTCTCTGTAGTACAGAACCCCACAAAACCAGAGGATTACACTGTCAAGACGGTAACAGAGTATAACCCCGAAAGATATCCTATCATCTTCCTGTCTTCTGATGATGCGGGTGTGGCTTATTCCAATATCTATAACGTACAGTTCATAGAAATTGACAAAGCCGGCGCTCAGCACAACCTCGGCTCTGCTAAACCCGTCATGAAGATGGACGAGGCCTGGGTATTTGTAGACACCGAAAAGAATCCCTATTGGTCTGCTAATACCTCTTCTGACTACCGTGAAATCAATGCGAACGTATTTACACAGGATTCATCTTCAGAAACCCAGACCTATACCATGAAAAAGTCGGGTGATAATTATCAGGCAATGACGCTGCTCTTTACAAAGGACGCCGAGGTAAACATATATGGCGGCGGTTCTTACAAGATTAAGGCTGGTTCTTATTTCTTCTCAGACAGCGACTGCAAGAATGATGCAAAAGACGCATCAGACAATTATATTTCACCTGTTTACGGCGGTACATTGAACCTGTTCAGCGTGTCCGCAGCAAATTACTTCGGTAATGATGCTAATGTCGGCGACTATGTTGCAGGAGTCAAAGATCTGAACGGTAAGATTGTCAGCAGAGTGACGAGTGCTGCTGTTAACAATGGCGCAAGCAGTCTGTGGCATAACGGTAAGACCTTCCTCACGGGCAGTAACAACCTCGGTGATACATATGTTAATATGGAGGCATCTGTGGGCGATATGACCGCGTTCGCACCGTTCTACTCCTATTCTACCAACAAGGGTCTTTCCTTCAGATGGAGCGCAGAAAGCCCGCTGTACACCTCAACCAAGGTAAAGATGATGGCGAGCGAATTGAAGTTTGCGTTCATGGGCGCACTCGACGGCACGAAGTATTATACCAGATCACCGCAGTTCCTGCTGTACAGCGTTGATCCGTTTGCAACTTCTATGAAAGTAGAGTTCAGAACTGATATTTATGTCAAATACTATGACAGCATGGGACTTCTCCACAGCTATGCAATCCGTGAGGGTGTCTATGAGATTCGCAAGCCCAAGGATTCCACACAGGATTACATCGCTAACCTGTATGATGAAACTTACTGGAAGGGCATGGAGAACATTACCTACATTGGTAAGGGTACTGCTAATGACAGTGGTGTATCTCCCGCCGGCACACTTAAGAACGGTAAGTACGGCGGAGGATTCAGTACTGAAGATTAACCTCCATAAACTTCTGAAATTCTTCCCAAAAAAAACGGCTACACCAGATCGGTGCGGCCGTTTTTTTTATATTTTTTGACATCAGGCACTGCCGAATAACCCTTTTCCGGTTTCGGTAGAATAGAATAAACGCTGTACGTCAAATAACAGTCCCCGATGTTCCTTTTGCGAAAGTGAGGGGTCTTCTGCCAGTATCTCCCGTGCGGCGGAACGTGCGTTTTCAAGAGATGCCATGTCTGACAGCCGGGCCGTTTTCAGCGCCGGAAGTCCATGCTGCCGTGTTCCGAAAAAGTCACCCGGACCACGCAGGCGCAAATCTTCATCTGCAATTTTGAAGCCGTCATTTGTCAGGCACATCACTGTCAGCCGTTCAAGTGTGGCGGGGTTCTCACTGTTGGTTATCATGATGCAGTAGGATTTTTCGGTGCCTCGTCCCACACGTCCGCGAAGCTGGTGCAGCTGAGAAAGTCCGAACCTTTCGGCGTTTTCAATCAGCATTACTGTGGCGTTGGGGACGTTTACACCAACCTCTATCACCGTTGTCGCAACCAGAATATCAATCTCGCCTGCTGCAAAGGCACACATGATGCCGTCTTTTTCTGCCGCCCTCATTTTGCCGTGCAGCAGGGCGATGCGGCAGTCTTTCAGGACAGTTCCCTGCAGGGTCTTGATGTATTCTTCTGCCGAGTGCATTTCTGTGTCATTTTGTTCTACCAACGGACAAACGACATAGCATTGATGCCCGCTGTCTATCTGTTTCTTCAAAAAGTTGTAGATGCGCCGGCGTTTCTCTCCGTTTACCAGAAAGGTATCCGTTTTGATACGGCCGGGCGGCATTTCATCAATGATCGAAAGATCAAGGTCGCCAAAAATCATAAGTGCAAGCGTTCGGGGAATAGGCGTTGCAGACATGACCGCAATGTGAGGATAGTTTCCTTTGGCACTCAGCGCGGCCCGCTGTGATACGCCAAAACGGTGCTGTTCGTCTGTAATGACTAATCCCAGTCTGTCAAATATGACCGTAGGAGAAAGCAGGGCGTGTGTACCGATAACAATTTTTGTCAGACCGCATTCCAGCGAGGTCAGTATGCGCCGTTTCTGAGCCGTTCCGGTAGAACCTGTCAGCAGGTCAATGTATATTCCTGTATCTTTTAGCAGTTCACTCAGAGAGCGGTAGTGCTGTTCGGCTAAAATTTCTGTCGGCACCATGAAAGCACACTGTAAACCGTTTTTGGCGGCTGTGTAGCACAGTGCTGCGGCTACGGCTGTTTTGCCGCTTCCCACATCACCCTGTATCAGGCGGTTCATGGGAGAACCTTCTGCTTTCATATCATCAATGCACTGTGCAATGACGCGCAGCTGTGCATTGGTCGGGGTGTAGGGGAGATATTTCAGAAATTCGTCCGTGTAATCCTGTTCAATCGGGTAGGAGTGCGTTGTCAGGCGGTCGCTGCTTTTCATACCGACACCCAGCTGCAAAACGAGCAGTTCTTCAAAAACAATACGTTTTCTTGCGGCAGTCAGTGCCTGATGATTTTTCGGAAAATGAATATCACGGATAGCCTCATCAAGCGGGCAGATTTCATACTTTTCAAGGATAGCGGCAGGAATCGGATCATTGGTCTTTTCGGGGAGCATTTTCAGGGCAGCAGCAACCGCCTTTTCAATCTGCTTGCTGCTGAGTGAAGCAGTTTGCGGATAGATGGGACGAATCATTTTCTGACTGTCCGTTTCGACCTGCGGTGAAGTCATGACATAGTTTGTATCGGTGTACCTGACTGTTCCGTAAAAAAGGAATGTGCAGCCCTTTCTCAGTTTTTCATACAAAAATGTACGGTTGAAGAAAATGACCTCCATGAAGTCCCCGCCGTCTGTGACGTTGATTTTAAAAATGGTCATACCGTTCCGAACGCGGACAGGAGAGGAAGAGCTGATGACGGTTGCCCTGATACAGCAGTTTCCTTTGCCGGCGGCTCGGTTGATGGCGACAGGGCAGCTCCAGTCCTCGTAGCTTCTTGGGTAAAAGCGCAGCAGCTCCCCGATGCTGTCCACGCCCAGCCTGTGGAACTGTTCCGCTTTTTTCGGCCCTACTTTATCCAGATTTTGTATTGGTATCCTAAACAGTGAACCCATTTGTTCATCTCCCTTCATGTTATGTACGGTGATTTTCTTTTACCAGACGGGCAGGAAATCTGAGTATAGCGGCGGAGTACGTCAGCCGGCGGTCAGGATTCAGCGGAAAGTCTGACTATCAGATGATGGGTAAAGAAAAAACAGGCATATTTCCCCGCAAAGGAACATATGCCTGTGTAACTGCGTAT
>CADCQO010000233.1 GCA_902803585.1 uncultured Ruminococcus sp. | reverse complement strand
CAGATACCATTGATTCCGGAAAAAGACCTTCTGCCCGATTTGAACAGTACAGAAACAAGCTCCTGACAGAATCAGCCTGTCTGACAATACAAAAATCCCTGTACGCATCCGAAAGGAATGTACAGGGATTTTTTATGTGTTCTTTTTTGTGTGATTTTTCACAATCAACACGCGTGAAATTCTGCGCTGTTCTACTTCAAGAACTGTGAAGCGGGTACCGTTAATCATAATGGAAGGATGCTCGCCTGCTTTTGGAATATGTCCCATACGGTCTAACATAATGCCTGCAATGGTATCGTTTTCATCTTCTTCAAAGGAAATGCCTGTCAATTCCTCTATTTCATCCAATGAAGTGGCACCGTCTACCTGAAAGCTGTATTCGTTTACCTTGCGGATACTGTCGTCTTCATTATCATACTCGTCCTGAATATTGCCTAAAATGGATTCTATCAGATCTTCCATAGTAATCAGACCGCCTGTGCCGCCAAACTCGTCAACTACTACAGCAATCTGCGTTTTATGGGCTGTCATGTAACGGAACATCTCACTGCACGATTTGGAGGCAGGTACATAAACTGCTGTATGAATGATATTGCGGGGGAGCGTTTCCGGCAGGTTGCTCATGCCGACATACTCAAGCAAATCCTTTACATAGATGATGCCGATAATGTCATCTATGTCATCGTGATAAACGGGAATACGGGAACGGCCGCTTTCAATTGCCAGCTGTCGGAGCTTCGTAAGCGTATCATCTTCGCGCACAGCGATGATATCTTTACGGTGTGTCATGATTTCTCCGACTGTTGTGTCGTCAAAGTCAAATACATTTTCTATCATGCTTTTGGTGTTGACTTCAATTGTGCCGTTGACTTCTCCCTCATCGACCATCATAAGGATTTTTTCTTCAGTAGGGTTTTCTTTTGGCGTGTCCTGCTTTTCCTCTTTTGTCAGGATACGGCACATCAGGGCAGAAAAAGCATTGCCCAGCAGCGACAAGGGCAAAAACAACACACTCCACAAAATAATCAGACGGCTCATTCTCAGAAGAATTTTTTCCGGTGCATTTGCCGCTGTACGCGCGGGTATCAGATAAATTGCTGACAGAAGCAAAACACACAGCAAAATTCCCAGCAGCAGCGCAGACAGGGATATGGATAAAGAGGAATTTTTCAGGAAACTATCCAATCCTTTTGCTATGGGAACCAAATAACATATGTTTGTCAGCAGTACAATGGCTACTGTATGAAACAGCAGACAGGCTTTCAGGCGTTTACTGTATCGGGCACTGTTATTTTTGATAGTGCCTGCCCGTTCTGCCGCTGCGTTTTTTTCGGAAAGGGCTTTGATACTGTTGGGAGAAGCATTGTCAATGGCTGTAAGGCATAAAGCACACCAATACAACAATACTATCAGTATCATGACAATTATTCCGCCGACCGCTGTCAGCAGTACAGACGGATTTTCTAAACCGGATAAATCAACCGGCATACAAAACATCACCTCTTTGTAAAAGCTGCAGGACTGCTTTTTATTATAACATTCTTTGATTTGCAAATCAATTCTTTTTCTTGTATAATGGAGAAATCGTACAAACATTTTACGACGCAGGAAGGGAGAAGCATATATGAAACCAATATTATTTGTTCTGACAGGCGGTACAATCGGCAGTACCGTTGAAAACAGTGTGATACGAACAGACAGCAGTTCCTGTCGGGTTTTAACACTTTATCGTGAGATTTACGGAGAAGATGTCCGCTTTGAAACAGTACAGCTTCTGAACATATTGAGTGAAAATCTTCAAAAAAAGCATTGGGAGTGCATTGCCAATTATCTTTTTCAGGTAAACTTATCCGCTTACAGCGGTGTTATCATTGCACACGGCAGCGACACACTTTCTTACAGCAGTGCTTTTTTAGGGGTTTGTCTGAGCGGTCTGTCTTTGCCGGTTGTGCTGACGGCATCGGATCGTGTGCCTGACCACCCTGAGAGCAATGCGGTGGCCAATCTTCGTGGGGCTGTTGTTCTGATACAGAATGTACAAAAGGGTGTGTATACCGTTTATCGCAATCCGACAGAAAAAGACTGCTCGGTGTGGCTGTCTACGCGTATACAGGAGGCGGACAGAGTGTACGGCTGTTTTTCTTCCATAGACGGGTACGCATGGGCACATATTATCAATGAAAAGTTGGTACAAACCAAAAACAGTCTGCCGCTTTCACTGATAGAAAAAAAATCCCCTCTTTTTTCCTTTCCATGTTCTGTGCAGCTGCCCTATGATGTATTGATGATACAGCCATATCCCTCTATGGATTATTACAGTATCACGTCAGGAGAAAACTGCCGTGCTGTGCTGCACCTGACTTATCACTCTTCGTCTGCTTCTGTTGAAGGCGAAAACAGCGCACTCGGCTTTCTGAAACATTGTCAGGAAAAAAATATTCCTTTCTATCTGGCATCGTTTCCCCAAAATCATGAAATCATGTATGAAACATCTTGTCTTTTGCTGCAAAACGGCGCAATTCCTCTCACATACTGTACCAAAGAAGCTGCCTATGCGAAACTTTTGCTTTTTATCAATGCACGGGATACACTGCCTGAAAACTTTATGAACAAAGAAATTTTCTTTGAAACTATCTGAATCTGCAAAAAAACAACCCCCGAAAAAATTCTTCGGGGGTCATACTTCAGTTGAGAGCCATATTTCAGTTGGAATTTGTTCTTCAGCTGAACTTCAGCATTGCTTCATGACTGCGATAACTTTGCAGGATATTGTCGATGTACTTCATATAATCATTTCTGATACTCTTGGGATAGATCAGCTCGATATCGCTGCCAAAACCACTGAGCCATGAATAGAACTGGGGACTTTTCTGCACACTGACGGAACAGCGGAAAAACTCACTGTCCTCATCATGATATATTGTTACATTTTTTCCGAAACGATCTGCAATCACGCCTGCCAGAGATGTCTTTACACGCAGAAGAATATTGATAGTTTCACCGCCGTACATCGAAAAAGCAGTATTGGCATATTCGGTGATACTCATTTCCTCAAAGAATCTTCCGCCTTCCCTGTTCTGGTGCTCATCTACTGCGACGTCCTTCATGCGGTCAACGCGGAAAGTTTTCGGTGCATCTGTCTGTGCGTCATAGCAAATCACATAATAGTACTCATTTTTCCATACAAGTGCATACGGACTCTGAGAGTAAATCTTATCTTCATGATTTTCTGCTGTTTTGTTGACAGCCACCAGACGGCCCAGTGAAACATCGTAATCCAAAACGGTTTTCTGGTATTTGAAGGTAATCTTTTTATCCTCAAGCATAGCGGTGTATATTGCATCAATACTGTAAATGACAGAAGAATTGTCACTCTTAATGGCCTGTTCATAATAGACCTGACGGCTCATCAGATGTTCACCGTTACTTTCTGCCAGCACTTTCAGCTTATTGATGATGGACTTTGTTTTGGCTGCGGAAATAAAGCGGGAGGCACTCAGTGCATCTACAATCATTTTTAATTCTGCCAGTTCAAAACCATTCTCGTCCTCTGAATGGTAATGTTCCCGCAAATAGTAACCTCTTCTGCTTTTTTCGATATCATAACCGTATTTGATGAGGCTTTCTATGTAATTGTAGACAGATTTCCTGTCAGCATTCAAACCGTACTTATCGATCAGGACACTGATGAGATAGCTGGCACTTAAAAATCTGTCAGAGCGGGTTTCAGACTTCATCTGGCTGTTCTTTTTCAACTCATCGAGTACATACAGTATTTTCAACCTGTTATCTCCCTTAGACATCGCTATTCCCCCATCCATTTTCACTTCACATCAACAACTTGCATCTTAACAAAATCATTATACCAAAGAAAAATAGATTTATCAAGATTTTTGTCAGATTTTCTTGAAAAAGTTTACTAAAATATCACTTCTAAAATTAGCAATAATGCTCAAAAAACTATTCTTTTTTAGCTGAAATGGACTACTTTCATTGAAACATTTTCTGATAATATGCTTATTTTCATTTTTTGAAAGCAGTAAAGCGACCGCAATTGTGAAAAAAGCAGTTGTCGTAATCTCAACAACTGCTTTTATCAGAATTAACGGTGATGTCCTCCGCCGCCTCCGCCGACATGACCGCCGCCATGACCGCCTCCGCCGAATCCTCCATGGCTGCCGCTCTGGATTGCCACCTTGGAAACATGGGAACCAATAAAGGTATCCGACGATTCCACCATGCGCATATCTTCGCGTGAAGTATAGGCAGATGCCGAAACAGAGGATTTGAATTTATAGTGATTCTTCACCAGAACACGAACAACAATCGCTAAAATAATTCCTCCTGCAACCGCAAAAAGCAAAAACCAGAACCAATATTTATACGGCTTCATAGAACTATGTACAATACGGCCAAAAGACGCATAGACATATTCACCTGTATCGGGATTCGTATAGTAGATGCCTTCTACTAATCCTTTGCTTTTGTAGTACTCTAACTGACGGCAATAGGTTTCAATACCCGTTTTGACGTTGGCTCGGATAGGATGATCGCCGCCAGAGGGAAAATAGGCTTCCATCTCCCATAAAATGCTGTCTATTCTGTTTTCCGTACCGTCATCACCGTTGGTGTAGTAAAGGAAAGCATCGTTTGCAGCGTACAAATAGTCATACGCATTTTTCTGACCGTCAAAGTCAATATACAGAAAAACCGTACCGCTGTATGTCTTTTTATCGAAAAGACTGAGCGCATTGCTTCTTGCCATGTACTCAATTGAACTGTCACTGCGGGAAGTACCGCCGATATACAAAGCAAGATTGAAACCGATATTATCCGATGTACTCGCTAAGGTTGAGATGATCTGCTTTTGTGTGTCTTCATCAAACAACGCCGCTTCATCATAAAAGTAAACGGAACCTTCCTGATACTTGGTCCGTTTGCCGGACTTGAAATTATCTTCCTGTTTCAGCACGTCCGGAACACGCTGGGTACAAAGCTGCTCGCAAAGTGCCTGCACACCCTCTATGATATTTTGTCCTTCATCTGCAGAAGCGTACTCGAACCTTTCTCTTGCGGCATCAACGATGCTGTCCACTACTACTGAATAGTCGGTAGTTGGTGTGCTGTAACTGACCGGAACATTTCCTGAAGTGAAAAATATATCATTCACGGTGTTCATATCATCCATATCCAGATAAATGAAAATGGAACCGCTGTACTCACCTTCCGCATCTAACATATCTGTTCCCTGTTTTGCCAGAGACTGACATTCCTCTTTGGTGCGTACTTTGCTGCCTACCCATATACCCAAATTGAAGTTTATTTTTTCAGCTGTTTCTTTGAGCGTTTTTCCGATGTCGGCTGTCTGTCCGTTGGGAACACGATTCGTTTCATCGTAAAAATAAGTGCTTTTGCCATGATAAGCTGCACTCTGCGTAAAATTGACCGTTTCTTCCGCATAAGCGGGACACTCACAGCAAAGAACAGCTGTTATGACGAGAAGGATAGCCGCTATACAAAGAATTCTTTTCTTCATCACGCACCTCCAAATAAATAATCACCGAAGAAATAGCCGCCTAAAAAGATAAGCAGTGCAATCGCAATACCGGCAATTGCGCAGACAATCGCCAATTTTCTTTTGTCAACCGGCAATTCACCTGCCACTTTTCCGCTCTGGCCATTGACAGCATATTCCCACAGCTTTCCCTTATAGTCAAACGTCATGAACCATACGGGCAAAAGCATATAATCCCAGCTCAGGGCATCTGTGCGGTCAAACTGCCGTCTGGAAACAACACGATGATAACGCATGGTCCCATCGAGTATTCTGCCGTTATTCGCGTACATTCTTTCCTGAATTCTCGGCAGTACCTGTTCCTTATCCACATCATATTTATCGGCATAAAATCCGCTCAGATATGCCATATTGAAGGGCTTTGCCTTCGTGTAGTCAAAAGGTTCAATTGCCTCCATCAGCTGATCCTCAATTTTTTGGGAACCGTCTGCTGGCACACCCCGATAGCCGATATTAGCCTCACGGATCACCTTATAGCTTTTCGTTTCTGTATAACGATAACCGCCGGAAGTCCATGAACGGACATTTTCGCCTACCGCCTCAATACGGGAAGCTGTCATAGAATGTGCTACCCAGAAAGGAACATACAATCCCGTCAATTTTTCAATCTGTACGGAAGAAAGCAAATCCTTCGGAATAAAAAACTTGCCCTTTGCCCATTCTTTGAAGTGACTGACCGCCATATCCTTATCAAAGCCGAACGGCAGTACCATTGATGGACGATACATACCATCTACACGGCCTTTCAGGATAACGGGATTGTGACAGTAATAGCAGAAGGAAGCCGCCGTATTGGCATCGGAAATAATCTCTGCCCCACAGCTCGGACACGAATAGAGAGTTGTTTCTTCGTTAAAACGCTCCCGCTCTTTCCTTTCTTCTTCACTCATCTGCATTTCGGGCGGTGTTTCTCCCTGATGCGGATCATACTGACGTTCCTGTTCCATGTAGCGCCGCTGAAACTCCAAGACCTGTGCTTCGTTAAAAGAACTGCGGCAGTACTCACAAGTGAAATTTTGCTGTCCTGGCGAAAATTTCAGATCAGCATAGCAGTTCGGACAATGAAATTGTTTTGCTTCACTTGCCATAATATCCTCCTGATCGTTGAATATGTAAACAAAAAACTGTTCGTAACCATCATACTATCTTTGTCGTTTTTTGTCAATCTCACTAATTTATCTGAACAAAAAAAAGAGCGGAAAAAACCGCTCTTTCACCGATCAGGATTTATTGCCGAACAGACCGCCGAGACCGCCCAGATTACCGCCGATCTTATCAAGATTGATTTTGGTTTTAACGCCTTCTACGACTGCCTGCAGCTGATCCGGCGGAATGTTGCCAACCAGTCCTTTGACAGTACCAACAGGATCGCTGCTGAACTTGTCTTTCATGCTGGCATCGCCTGTGATCTTTGATGCAATATCTCCGATTGTTGCCTTAATATCCATTATAATTCGCTCCTTTATTTTTGATGGGCGTACAGAATCCCTCCGACACCTCTTCCATCTTACAACAGACACACCAAAAAGTCAAGAGAATGTGAAAACACAATGATTGGTTTTTGCAAAAAACGCACGCTTTACCGACAGGATTATTCTGTCATGTATGATATAATCAGAAAAAACGGTGACCAAAGGAGTCTTTATTTTGAAGAAACGAAAAATTGTCCCCTTGCTTTTATGCTGTATAATGATATTTTCGTCTGCCGGCTGCCAATCTGCTTCTAAAACTCCTTACGACCAGATAATTGTTTACAGTATCCCTGATGAACCGGATTCGCTTGACCCACAAATTGCTGAAACTTCTTCTGAACAATTGATTGTGATGAATATTTTTGAAGGATTGGTTCGTCAGGATACCGATGGCAGCATCATACCGGGAATGGCAGAAAACTGGACTGTTTCCGACGATCAGACGGTTTACACCTTTACCCTGCGTCAGGAAATCTGCTGGTGTAACGGCGACTCTGTCACGGCTGATGACTGCCGGTATGGTATAGAACGGGCTTTGAATCCCGATACAGGTTCAAAAAGTGCAGATGCTCTCTATGCTATCAAAAACGCTGAGGCTGTCCGCAAAGGAAAACTTCCGCTTTCCTCGCTGGGAGTGTATACTTCAGATAATCGTATTATTTTCGTTCTTGCCTATCCTGACCCCGATTTTTTGCTTTCGCTGACAAGTTCAGCCGCTATGCCCTGTCAAAAGGCTTTTTTTACGGCATCGGGCGGTCAATACGGACGGGAAGCTGATAAATTGCTGTCGAACGGCCCTTTTTATATACGTTCCTCTGACTGGACGCATGGAGACAGAGTCTGTCTGCGCAGAAATCCATACTATCATGGCATTCACAAGCCAATCCCTGCCGGTGTCAGCATTACTGTCGGTCAAAGTCCTGCTAATGTCTGTCAGTCGATTGCAGAAGGTTCGATCGACTGTTACAGACTGCCTGTCGGTGAGCTGGCACAAGCCAGACAAAATCATCTCAGACTGACCGCTTTCGGCGAAACAGTCTGGGGCATTTCTTTCAATTGCCGACATGAAACACTGAAGTACGAGGAAATCCGTCATGCCCTGCTGTCGTCTTTGAACCGCTCCTTTATCCTGCAAAATGTTCCGGAAAGCTGTACAGCTGCTGAAAACATTATTCCTGACACTGCCAGAATCAACGGTGTTTCCTATCGCTCTCAGGTATCAGAAAGTCTTTCTATTCCCTATTCTGACACCGCAAAACAGGATTTACAGACCGCTATGAAGAAGGTTTCTGTCACTCATCTGCCAAAGCTTACAATACTCTGCTCAGATGATGAGGGTACACAAACCATCGTTAACAATATCATTCAGTCATGGAACGAACTGACTGGACATTATGTCAACAAAATTCCTGTATCCGCCGCCGAACTGAATGACAAAATTCTTTCCGGAGAATATGAAGTTGTCATTGCTCCGCTCACACCAGAAAATAACCGTCCGGAAAGTATCCTCTCCGCTTTTACATCTGACAGCAGATATAATACAGCACAGTTGACCGACAGCTATTATGACGGACTTATCAGCAAAATCCGGTCATCCTCTGCCCCTCAGGTACTCTCCAAAATCATACAGGCAGAAAAATACCTCAGCGATAAGGGCATTTTTTATCCGCTCTACACTGAAACGTGTTATTATGTGACAGCAGAAAATGTCAGCGGTATTATTTTCCGTCCCCGCCATCAGGGAATTGATTTTTTCTTTGCTCAAAAAATTCCTGAATGACAGATATAGTGCTTTACCGTCTGCCAAATCTTCTCAGGGTAATATTGTCACGCTGACCATCAAAATATTTTTTCAGCACCTGTTCAAATACAGAGTTTTCACCTGAAACCATTTCAAACAAGGTCATGCACGACTGAAGTTTCTTATCGTCCGGAAACCCAAAAATTTCCCTCGCATTGTTTTTATCCAACTGAAGAAGTGCGCTGCTGATTTCAAGCAGGTTTTTCCCTAAATACGGGTGCTTTAAAAAGGCAGCGGCTTCTTCAAGATTGTGAATGGCATAATAGCGTGAAGTATTGCTGTGTCCTAAGCCGACCAGCTGAGGGAATATGTACCACATCCAATGACTCTATTTCCGTCCGCCCTGTATCTCTCTTAATGCTGCTGCATATGATTCCTGATGTGCTTTAACAAATCTCGTTAAGTCAATTTCCGGTGCCTCTGCGGCTGTTTCGCTTTGTGTGTCTGAAAAATGACTGCTCTTTTCCACCGGATTCACCCTTTCTTCATTCTTCTTAGCTTGCTCGTCAAAAATATGCTCTTTTCTTTCATCGTAACATTCTCTCCTTCCGGCTTTTCAGATGATACTTTTACTTTCTCCTACCCGTTCCAACCAACTGCAGCGGCACACTGAAACCACTTCTTTTATTTTTTTGAACCCATCACAGGGACACGTTCAAGAACAGGCAGAATACCGCCGATATCATAAAGTATATCATTTGACAATGACAGTAAATCAACCCCATAATTCCGGCAAAATGCTTTGATATTCTCATAATCGGGATGCTGCGCAATATCACCGCTGAATGCCAGCATTCTGTCGGACAGCATTCCGCAGCAGCCGCCGATAAAGCCGTACGAATAGCCGTCCAGCCGGATATGACCGGAGGTTATTTTCAGGACATCTATCCCTTTACAGCGACATAACCGTTCAATGGAAGTGTCTGAGGTAATCAGCGCATTTTCACGGATCACCGCCGCAGAACACTTGGTATACCGCTGATTCGTATGAAGAATGTTTTTTCCTTCTGCACGAAGGAATGCTAACAGCCTTTTGTCTGCTATACCGGTATGACAAAGTACCTGATTACCCAGAATACATATATTCAGCGATGGTGTCGGAGCGGCAGCCGGATATTCGGTATCAAATAAATGGCATCCTTGCCGCCGCAGCGTATTCTTTGTGATATTGTCAAGATCAGAAGACACAAAAAACACCGATCCGCCCAGATGACAAACCGCCATATCTGCATGATACCGCTCTGAGCCACTGACAGCAGTCAAAGCGGAGGGAGTAATGACACGGATATCATACCGTCTGAGAGTTTCTATGAGCGATTGCTGACGGTCTGACATCAGCACACAGCTGACGGGAAATGCAGGAAAATGAGGAATTGTCAAAAATTGTTCGTGCATATATGAACTCACCGCAATTTCTAATAGCTTCTCAGTGCCTCTACCGGACGCAGACGTGCCGCCTTCAATGCAGGATAGATACCAAAAAGAGCGCCTATTATCAGGGCAAACAGCATTACTGATATAATTATATCCCCTTTCGGCAGTAAAGTCAACCCTAAGATGTGTGCTCCTATCAGCGAAATAAGTGTGCCGCATAATACGCCTGCGGCAGCGCCAATCAGTGTGATCATGACTGCTTCCAGCAAAAACTCCAGTACGATGACTTTAGAGGAAGCTCCCAATGCTTTTTTTATGCCGATTTCTCTGGTTCTTTCAGTTACAGACACCAACATGACATTCATAATGCTCAGACCCGCTACAAACAGAGAAATGATACCTACACAAGTCAGCACCAGTGTGAAAATATTGATAATATTACTGATGTTTTCCTTTTGCTTGGAAAGATTCGTAATCATATAGGCACCCGGTAAGGAACTGCTTCGTTCCATCGTTTTTAAGATCTTCTGACTTGCTTCCTCGTTATCATAATCCGATTTTATTCTGACAGCAATCTGAGAAAAATTGCCCGTATTCAGATTATCCTGAAGGGTAGTATACGGGACATACATAAAGGTGGGAATGTAATCTCCCATCATATTTTCCAGTAAGCCGCTGCCTGTTTTAACTACACCAATGATCTCATACTTTTCATTTGCTCCGCCGCTGTTCAGCGTAATCGTCTTTCCTACCACTCTGTCTGTTCCGT
>CADCQO010000232.1 GCA_902803585.1 uncultured Ruminococcus sp. | reverse complement strand
CAAGTGTGGTTGCGGAGGCAGGATTTGAACCTACGACCTTCGGGTTATGAGCCCGACGAGCTACCATACTGCTCCACTCCGCGATATATGAAATTTTCGACTGCTTAGTTATTATAGCACTATCTGAATGCCATGTCAAGAGTAAATTTACATTTTATCGAAAATTTCTTTTCGGCACAATACGGCATTTTTGCAGGATTTCAGTTGCCAAAAAACTAAATATGTGGTAGAGTATTGTTAGAACAGCCGGAAGCGGAAATCATCTGTGCCGGCGGACGAAACAGCAGAAATAATACAGCCGCCAGGCGCATATAAAGTATTATCATAGACCAAAACTGATCAGATCGCTTCGTGATGATGCGGTCGGGCCTCTGGGCAGCAGAACTTTTACATCTGCGGGACAGCAAATATTTTGTATTGTTCCGCAGGTGTTTTTTTATACTGATATGACGGTCAAAAGGAGATGATTGGTATGAGTCAGCGTTCATCAGAGAAAAAAAACAATTTATCGGATACAGGCCTTGCTATGAGGGTGTCCGTTGTGAGTGTGGCGGTGAATTTACTGCTGTCGCTGATGAAAATGCTCTGCGGTATTTTTGCCGGATCGGGTGCAATGATTTCCGATGCTGTGCATTCTGCATCAGATGTTTTCAGTACGTTTGTCGTCATGATCGGCATTGTGATTGCAAAGAAGAAACCGGACAAAGAACACCCTTACGGACATGAACGTCTGGAATGTGTTGCGGCGGTGATTCTTGCGGTGATTCTTGCGGCAACAGGTATCGGTATCGGGCTGAAAAGCATTGAGAGCATCGCGAATGCGGGAAAAGACCCTATTGACATACCTGAACTGCCCGCACTGATTGCAGCAGTCATTTCGATTATCGTGAAAGAACTGATGTTCCAGTATACCAAACGGGCCGCCAAAAAAGTCGATTCGGGTGCATTGATGGCAGATGCGTGGCATCACCGGTCAGATGCGCTTTCATCTGTGGGGGCGTTTATTGGCATTCTGGGGGCGAGAATGGGTGTACCGGTGCTTGATCCGCTGGCGGGTGTGATCATTTGTGTATTTATCGAAAAAGCGGCGGTTGATATTTTCCGTGATGCGATGGACAAAATGGTGGATAAATCCTGTCCCGAAGCTACGGCAGAAGAAATGCGCAGTGTCATTCTGGAGATTGAAGATGTAAAAGGAATTGACGAGATGAAAACAAGGCTTTTCGGTTCCAAAATCTATATAGAGGTAGAAATACTGATGGACGCTTCCAAAACGCTGGTCGAGGCGCACAGCACAGCCGAAAAGGTACATGATACGATTGAAGCGGAATTTCCGGCGGTCAAACATTGTATGGTACACGTGAATCCGGATGTAACAGCATAACAGGGAATTTTGATGCAGGGGACACTGACAGTTTCCGGCACAGATGAAGCAAAAAGCATTATAACCCGCTTGATGGCAGGCTATAATGCTTTTTCTGGCTTGAATGGGCGGTTGTGGTGATCAAATGGCTGTTTTCGGCGGAAAGATGGCTGTACCCAGAACCGGCTGTCCGGTGCATCAGAGCAGCTCCACTTTCACATAGTTGCGGTAAACTTGTGTTGACCCGTCATGGGAATCGTTTGTATCAACAGCCATTGTGCCGACATCAAGAATACGGTATGCTGCGTTGCTTGACATCAGGACTTCTTTTTCGACTGTGGGGGCGATACTGTCAATGCTGACAGCACCGAGATTGTTGATGCTTTCCTTTGAAGCGTAAATGATAAAGACGGTGCTGGAGAAATTGCAGGCGATTCCGATATCGGTAGAGGTGCTTATCATGATCGGGTCTGTAAAAGTCGTGCCGACAGCGTCTTTCAGCTGTTCAAGTGTGGGAACCTCGTCTGTACCCGCAGCAGCTATGAGTTGACTGTCATACACCCCGCTGTAAAGCACCACATCCTCAAACATTTTTCCACGCCTGAGTTCCGTGTACAGACCGTGATCGATCATGCGGTAGGTTTCTTCATAGCCCTTTCCGAAAGCCCTTTCTGCTTGTTTCATCATGTCAGGGTCGTGATTTTCAACAGCCGCCATCGCCGTATAGTGGGGCATGAATTCCCCTTTGTAAAGTTTCGTATAGAATAATTCATCGAGGGATGCGGGAATGTTGTTCTGTTTGCAGAAGTCAACATACTGCTGGCTCCATTGTTCAAATTCATCGTTGCTGATGCTGTGGTAGCCGGCGAACCGTGCTTCATCAAAAAGGCTGTCACTGCCTGCGATGGAGCCGAGCGTGTCAGGCTTTGGAAGATCGTAGGATCTGCCGGGACGGGTCCGGTCGTTCTCGTCCTCTTCAGAGGGCACATAGCCCGGAATGTTGTAGCAGTTGTGGTAAGCTGTTCCGGAAACAAAATCGGCCTGAACGGGAACCTCTGTCAGTGCGGTGCAGCAGTCGAAGGCGTAATCTCCTACTGACTGCAGGGCGGCGGGCAGGGACACCGTTGTCAGAGAAGTACACTGTCTGAATGTTTCCGCGCCGATTGATTCGAGGGGATATTGTGAGCGCACTTCTGTCAGCTTGGTGCAGTCACAGAAAAGCCTGTCGGAAAGTTTCTGGAGGCTGGTGCTTTTGATGGAAACAGACGTGACGGAGCTGCAGTTTGAAAAAGCGAAATTGCCGATTTCCTGCAGTCCGGCGGGCAGTTCAAGCTCTTTCAGTGCAGAGCAGTAGAGAAAAGCGCCTTTTCTGATGACCTCAAGATTGTCAGGGAAGACAGCCTCAGGGAGATGAATGCAGGCGGAAAAAGCGCCTTCACCGATGGTTCTCAGAGAAGCCGGCAAAGTCAGCCCCGCAAGATAGGTGCAGCACTCAAAGGCGTAATCTCCGATCTGGGAGATGCCCTCAGGGATAGAGATGGTTTTGACGGCAGTGTTGCCTGCAAAACAGCTTTCACCGATGGCGGTGACCTTCTTTCCGTCAATGGAGGAGGGAATTTCGGGGGCGGCTTCTCTGCCGTTGTATTTGGTCAGAATGATATTTCCGCTGTCGTCTTCAGAATAGGAAAAGCTGCTGGCTGATGCCGGACTGCTTTCCTGTGAAGATGATTCAGAAGTCTGGCTTTGTTCGTGTGATGTTTCAGGTGCGGACGAACTGGCTGTTTCAGATTTCTCGTCACTGCTGGTTTCCTGACGGGACGCTTCGGAAGTCTGGCTCTGTTTGTCCGATGATTCAGAGGAACTGGTGGTTTCTGAGGTTTTGCTGCCGCTGGATTGTTTTTCAGATGTCTGGGAGGTCTGGCTCTGAGTACCCGATGATGCAGGCGAGCTGATATCTGAGGTTTCGGAAACGCTGACCTGTGACGATGCCTTATCATTGCTGTCTTTGTTCTGCGCTTTGCTGCAGCCTGTCGTGCTGAGGGTCAGAAGCAGAGAAACAAAGCAGACCACAGCGGCTGTCTTTTTTTTGAAATTCTTTTTCATCTGTTGATCTCCTTTTCTTCAGTGATGCGGATACAAGTTACAATTGTGCTGTTTTGTTTGGATATTCTGATAGTAATATACCACGAAAGAGCACAGGAGTCAAACAGAACATTGCGTTTCAGCGGTCACTGACCGGAGCATCTCAGAATTTGCGGTATTTTTTGACGGGACGCTGAGAGCGCATTTTACGGCGGTAGATGAGGCGGATAATGACATAGATAATGGTAAGGAGAAGCAGGACAAGCACGACAATGATGAACCAGCGGGAAACGACAATATTTTTGACAGCGTCAAGAGTGGTGAGCAGTTCACTGCGGTCAACGCTTTCAGAGGCGACAAGGCTGAGAGTTGCCAGCTCCTGATTGGCATAGCTGAGTGTGACCGTTCCCACGACATCACCGGCTTTGACGGGTGCGGAAATGCTTTCGGGCAGCTGGTAGGTGCGGTCAATACTGCTGACTTTGAGGTCATCAGGCAGAATGGTGGAGTAGGTGGAAGAAGGTGAAAGCTGGATACTGTCCTTGTTCCACGCAAACTGCAGTTTGATTTCCTTCACGAGGTCGTTTTTGTCGATGATGGTCTTGATGCTCAGGTTATCGAACGCCCACTGATAGAGGTGGATAGAATCGCGCATCGCGCCGTTTTCGTAATACTCGCCCTTTTCGTCCTCATACGGTGCGCCGTACGCCACGCAGAGATAGGTATAACCGCCTTTGGAAGCGGTAGAAACAAGACAGTAGCCGGAGTCGTTGCCGGTGGAACCTGTCTTGATGCCGTGTGCATAGGGATAGTACAGATCACCGCCCCGCACAGGGTCGATCATGGAGTTTGTCGTGACGAGATAGCGGTCTTCACCGATGATATCGGTTGTGACGGTGTTGGTAATCTCAGCAAATTCCGGAAGGGTCAGGGCGTATTTTGCCATTTTTGCCATATCGCTGACAGTGGTGTAGTGGTTGGGGTCGTTCAGACCGTGAGGGTTGGCAAAGTGGGTGTTTTCACAGCCAAGCTCCTGCGCTTTCTGGTTCATCATCGTGACGAACCGGCTGATGTCGCCGTCGCCTACATAATCCGCCAGCACCAGCGCCGCATCATTGCCCGAAGGAATCATCAGACAATGCAGGAGCTGATAGACAGAGAGCTTTTCGCCCTGCCGGAGTCCTGCCACAGAACTGCCGGTGCCGTCCAGCATATGAATGACACTGCTCTTGACCGTGACCATCGTATTTTTCATATCCTTGACATTTTCGGCTGTGATGATATACGTCATGATTTTGGTAGTGGAAGCGGGATAACGGCGTTCGTTGGCGTTTTTCTGGTAAACGACCGTTTCCGTGTCCGTGTTTTCAAGATAGAGCGCCGTGCAGTTGGTTTCAAAGTCAATCTTGAATTCGGCGGCATGTACCGTAACAGCCGGCACGAAAAACGCCGACAGCACCATCACGGCACACACAAAGAAGGAAAGGATTTTTTTCATGGAAACAACTCCTGTATAAATAATTGATACCCCCGCCCGAAGCGGCAAAAATATATATAGGTAATATTTATTTTACTCTATCTGCGAAAAAAACTCAAATGGAATAATATCAGAAATTTACCGGCAGTCCGGCCGATTTGTTGGATATTATTTTACAGCAGTCCAATATATTTCCTTGCCCTGAAAAGGCGGTTGTGCTATAATAGCATTATCAGATGCTGCACTAACAATATCGTCAGGCGGGCAAAGGTTCAGCTGTATCAGACCTGCGGTTTGTTCAGATGCACAGGAAAAATATCAGCCGGATGAAAACTGTCCGGAAGCTGAAAAAGAATCAGCAGAAAATACTGCAAAAACAAGAAAGGAGTGTGTTACTGTAAAACACGCAATATTATAAAGAGTGAAAAACAGCTTTTG
>CADCQO010000231.1 GCA_902803585.1 uncultured Ruminococcus sp. | reverse complement strand
TGTCGGCTCATCGCAAAGCAGCAGTGACGGGTTTTTGGCAAGTGCCCGCGCGATGGAAACTCTCTGCTGCTGACCGCCCGAAAGCTGTGAGGGATAGTTTCTGGTTTTGTTGCTTAATCCCACCATCTCGAATACCTTTTCGACAATATCCGGATCGTTTGCGGTATCTGCTGTCAGAGCGACATTCTCCTTTGCGGTAAGTTCTGCGATCAGATTGAAGGACTGGAACACAAAGCCGATGTTTTTCCTCCTGTAAGCAGTAAGTGCGCGGTCGTTCATCTGGCAAAGATCAAGTCCGCCGCAGCTGATCGTGCCTCTGTCAGGTTTATCCATTCCGCCGAGAGAATTGAGCAGGGTACTTTTTCCGCTGCCTGAACTGCCCAGAATTGTCAGCAGCTCACCGTCATAGATTTTTAAAGAAACATCAGCAAGAGCATCTACTTTCGCAGCTCCCTTGCCATATGATTTCCAAAGGTGATCGGCTTCAAGAAGTACTTTTTTTTGTTTTATCAAGGCCCTCGCCGTTACTGAAAACTTATAAAAAGTGAGCTATGTCGTCCATTCATAGTATCTTGTCATTGACACCTGCATGACGAAGCTTTTTCAGTCTGAAGGTTGCTTCCAGAATCTGTTTTTCACTTTTTATAATATTGCGTGTTTTCCGGTAACATACTCCTTTCTTGTTTTGCAGTATTTTCTGCTGATTCTGCGCTGCAATAATCTGCGCTTTTTCTTTTGCGGTTTCCGTCCGGCTGATATTTTTGTACTCTTGTGCAGTCAGAAATTCACTGGACGAATTTGATAACTATGCGGTTAAACTGCATTTTTGCTGCTCCTAACCGTTTATTCCTTCTTTTTCTTCCTTTTGAAATATATGAGGGCACTGATAGCTGCCGATACAGATGCAGCCGCAATGATCTCCGCAGCCAGTGCACTTCCCGTATACGGGAAAATATACGGCTGTTCGGAAGAGGCGGAGGTAAAAGCTCTCGCATCAAAGCTGTTTTCCGATATCTGACTCGTCAGTGATCCTGCAACGCTGACAACAATATCCGTTTCGCCGTCATCGAATATCAGGGAAAGTTCATTTTTTCCATCGGAAAGGGTTTCAAGGTATGCCGGCGTAATGGTGACCATGCCGTCTTTGATGGTAATTTTGCTTGAATCCGAAACGGTCGACAGCCTGCCGCTTCTGCGGACAGAAACATTTTCCGAAACAGAGTTTGTCTTGATGTCAATATGATCGCCGCTGCCGCGATTCCATACAAATACTGTCTGTTCAGCGACAATATTCTTTTCTTTCATCGAAACGTTTTTCTTGTCTGTCACATTGATGGTAACGGGAAGCTCACCATCATCGAATTTCAGCACGAGATGATTTTCACCGTCATCAAGTTTTTTCAGATTCTTCGGGGTGATGCCGACTCTTCCCAATGCAATGTAAATACCTCCGTCATCGTTTGAGAAGAGCTGCTGACCGTCTTTGGCAGCAACAACTTTTTTTGATTGGGAATTGGTTTTGACCGCAATACCAATATAGTCGCTTCTGTCCCATGTGAAATAGGTTTCATCGGCGGATATTTCCTTTGCTTCATAGGAACTGTCCCCTGAAGACGGCACAACAGAAACCGTGACAGCAAGACTGCCTTCCTTCAGCACAAGCACAAGGGAATTCTCCCCGTCATCGAGTGTTTTCAGAAAGTCAGCTCCCATGTAAATCTGTCCGTTTTCTATTGACAGATTTTGGTTCACGATACTCGAACTGAAATTCAGCCCGCCGTTTTTCACATAAAAATTGTCTGATTTTGAATTGGGCCAAATAACAATACCGCTATCCGACTCCCGCTCCCATGTAAAGTTTGTTTCGTCAGCAAGAAGCACTTTTTCATCGGTATCGTTTTCTTCATCGGTGACGACAACGTTGACATCAACAGTACCGTCGTCCAATATGAATTTCAGAAAGTTTTCTCCTGCATCAAGTTTTCTCAGGATATCCGCTGTAATTTCCAAGCCGTCGGAGGTCATATGAACACCGGAATCATCTGCTGTCGCCAGAACCTTATCATCTTTCATGATGGTTACCGAGTGTGAGTCGGAATTTGTCTTTACAGAAATACCGCCCAAGTCGCTTTTGTCCCATATATAATCTGTCTGTTCAGCAAAGATTTGCTTTTCTTCCTGAGATTGACTGCCCGTAACATTGATATTTATACTGAATTTGTTGTTTTTCAGGACAATAACCACGGTATTCTCGCCGTTTTTGAGTTTTGACAGAAAAGAAGAACCAATGGTGATCTTGCCTTCATCAATATGCAGAGCTTTATTTGTCAGGCTTGACGCAAAAAGACTTCCGCATCTGACAACGAATTCCTTTGAAGTGGAATTTGTGCTGATAACGATATCGCTTTGGGTACTTCTGTCCCATGTGAAATCTGTCTGTTCCACAACAAATTCAGATTCCTCATGGGAAGGCTCATCAGAAGGCTCACCGTCTGCAACACAAATATTGACTGTAACAGGCCCTTCTTTGCTGACCAACTGTAAGCTGTTATCCCCTTCTTCCAGCATTTTAAGAACAGAATTGTCAATGTAAAAACGCTTGTTTTCAGAATCAGGGTCATTGTCTGAAAAAATAAAGGCGAGCAGCTTGTTATCTTTCAGCAATACAGCTTCATCAGCATTTGTAAGCATATCGACAATGAGGCCTTCTCTGCTGCTTTTGGGCCATACAAAGCGGTATTCCTTGTTTTCACTGACATTCTGCTGCTCCAGAACCGGAGAATCATCTGTTTGTGCGGACACATCAGGACCGGCAAAAGCCACTCCTGCGGTAAGAGCGGCTGCCAGTACACAGCCCGACAAGCATTTCAATTTCATATAAAATCACCTGCTTTTATATCCTGCTATAATAACACAATTGTCCTATACTTTAGTATATCAAACAACAGTTTACAACATATATCCGCCTTTGTCAACCAGATATCATTCCCTTTGTGCCTTGTAACAGATACAAAAACGACATTTTTTATTGCTTTTGTAATTTTTTTCTGCAGAACAGTTGTAATTATCAGGAGAATATTGTATAATGAAAAGCAACAAAAAAGGACATGGAGGTTGATTATTATGTCTACAAAAAAACTTTACATTAAAAAAATCTTTGCTGCGGCTCTCGCGCTGTCAGTTATTACGGGAACCGGAGTGGCTGCCCTTGGCGCAAGTGCTAAAACAAGCGACTATCTTTATTCCGTCAGCGAAAAGGCGAAAAGCTTCAAGAATTTGATTGCAGGTGTCATCAAACAGAATTGCGATGCTGAGAAGGCAAAAGAACTGATAGCGAAGCTCACCGAAAAAGTCCTTTCCTCAATTCCTGACGAAACAAAAGAAAAGCTGCTTGCAACTATTCAGCTGCTCTCTGCCGAAGGTTTCCCCGAAGATATGATCAGACAGCTTATCTCTGACTTTGCAGATAATGCTTATCGTATTGCAAGCCAGACTGCACAGTATCTCGTTCAGTATGCTGTTGAAGAGTATATGAACCTGCCGGAAGAAGTCCGTGCACAGCTTGAGGCACAGATTCAGCAGATGACAGATTCCATGCAGAAGATCGAGGCGTTTGTCGAAAGAGTCAAGACAAAAACAGACAAGTATACCATTACTGAAGACGGCCGTTATATCACCCTCAACGAAGGTGATTTTGTATACGATATGCACCTCAGCCTTACCAATGGCGTTGAAGCAACTGCCATTACTTATCTCGGTGAAGAAACAACCGTAACGGTTCCTGCATCAGCTGACGGTTTTAAAGTAACATCTGCTGAACTGTTCGCCGCTACAGAGGTGAAATCAGTCAAGCTGCCTGAAACCATCACAAAGCTCAACGGTCTTGTTACTTTCGGACTGCCCTATGCTAAATTCATCTATGTGGACGCAAAGAATCCCTATTTCAAATCAGTCAAGGGTATCGTTTATGATAAGGAAGGCACAAAGCTCGTTGCCGTTGCACACGCAAGATCATTCTCTCCTGCTGAAGGTGTTACCTCGATCGGAGAACTGGCTTACTTCGGTACTTCTATGACAACGATTGCACTTCCTTCAACCGTCACATCTATCGACAAGATGGCATTCTATGGCGCAGCAGGTCTTGAAGAAATCACGATTCCCAGCGGTGTTACTGCTATTGAGCACAGCACATTCGCAGCCTGCTACGCACTCAAAAAGATCACGATTCCTTCTACCGTTACAAAGATCGCAGACGATGCTTTTCTGGGTATTGATCAAAACGCTGTTTTCTGCTGCGAAAACAATGATGACTACGCTGTTTCTTTCGCAGAAAAGAACGGCTATCAGGTTTCTGCTCCCCAGCTGACGGAATTTAACACACCTTCTCTCGTTATGCTCGGTGCATCGGCTAATCTGAGCGTGAACATCAAATACGGCACAGGCGAAAAATATACTTATTCCTACCTTGTTCGTCAGGTAGGCGCAGAAAAGTGGACAAAGCTGAAGATGAACAGCACGTCCAATACCTGTACTTTCACACCTTCATACACAGGCTACTATGAAATTTGCATCAAGGCAAAGGGTGCACACGGCAATGTTATAAAGTCCTACTCCTATATGAAGGTAACACAGACCGCAAATAACCGTTCAGATATCATTAAGTGCGTTACAGATGAAGGTACAGTTGTTACCGTCAACTGCAAGGCGATTGATCCCAAATCCGAGTTTGCTGTCTACTACAAGGAAACCTCCGCTTCAAAGTGGACACCAGCCCAGAAGTTCAGCACAAACAAGTCTGTTGAGATTGCCCTCAGCAAGGCTGGCGGTTATCAGATCTGCGTAAAAGCAAAAAGCTCTCTTGGATTCATTTCAAAGGTATATTTTGATGTTACAGTTGAGTAATTGACTTGGTTCCCTGACTGGATGGAGAACTGTTAGTTGATGGA
Source organism: uncultured Ruminococcus sp. (assembly GCA_902803585.1). Taxonomy (GTDB): domain Bacteria; phylum Bacillota; class Clostridia; order Oscillospirales; family Acutalibacteraceae; genus UBA1213. The sequence continues at coordinate 265 of CADCQO010000231.1, read as the reverse complement.
GCAGTGACCATCTGTTGTACAACAGCTGAATAGTCTGAATACAGCACCCTGCACCTTTCGGATATGTTCTTGTGTCCGGCTGATGCAGGGTATTTGTTTGTTGATAACACATAACGATCAGACCCTTTCACTGCACAAACGGTTCAGTGTGACACTGCGATAACTGAAAAAATCTCCCACAGCTTCTGCATAGGCAGACTGTGGGAGAAAATTTTCAGATGCGGTTATGTGACATATGGGGGCTTTTTTTTAAGACAAGGAACGC
>CADCQO010000230.1 GCA_902803585.1 uncultured Ruminococcus sp. | reverse complement strand
CAGATGGGCTTTGTCCATGTAGGAATGTAGGGAGTGATGCCCTTGACAACGATAGGCGTTCTGAACACAGTACCGTCCAGAATAGCTCTGATGGTGCCGTTGGGGGATTTCCACATCTGTGTCAGATTATATTCCTTCACACGCTCAGCGTTCGGGGTAATGGTAGCGCATTTAACCGCAACGCCGTACTTTTTGGTAGCTTCTGCGGAGTCGATGGTTACCTGATCTTTGGTCTTTTCTCTGTTTTCCAGACCGAGATCATAGTATTCTGTTTTCAGGTCAACATAGGGAAGAATGAGGGTATCCTTAATCATCTTCCAGATAATTCTTGTCATTTCGTCGCCGTCCATCTCAACGAGCGGCGTTGTCATCTGAATCTTTTCCATCAGTGATGCCTTCTTTCTGAAAGTATTTAGGGAGCGGAAAGCCCGAACTGCCGGAAACTACTTTCCGCTTTGTATCTTTAATTGGTTCAGCTGTTCTTGGTATAATCCAGCAGACCGCCGGCGAGAATGATATCTTTTGTTCTGCCCGAAAGCTCACAAAGTACGGGAATCTCCTTGCCCTGTGTGCGGTTGATGAGAAGAAGCTGCACTTTGCCGTCTGCAATACGCTCACGCACATTCGGAAGAGAAAGCTCATCGCCTTCGCTGATGTTGTCATAGTCCGCCTCATTCATAAAGGTAAGCGGCAGAATGCCTGCATTGATGAGGTTCGCACGATGAATGCGGGCGAAGGACTTTACAACGACAGCCTTGATGCCCAGATAAAGCGGTGCAAGGGCGGCGTGTTCACGGGAAGAACCCTGACCATAGTTGACACCGCCGACAATGATGCTTTCGCCCAGACGCTTTGCACGGGAGGGGAAATCCTTGTCACATACGGTGAAGCAGTGTTCGGAAATAGCGGGAATATTGGAACGCAGCGGAAGAATCTTTGCGCCCGCCGGCATGATGTGGTCGGTAGTGATGTTGTCCCCGACCTTCAGGGAGCAGGGAACATTGATATTTTTTGCCAAAGGAGCAGTTTCAGGATAAGGCTTGATGTTGGGACCTCTGAGAATCTCTACGCTGTCCATTTCCTCTACGGGAGCAGGGGCAACCACCATATTGTCGTTATAGTCGAATTTTTCCGGCAGCGGAATGTCAACTGCATCACCGAGCGTTCTCGGATCAGTGAATACACCAGCCAGTGCAGAAGCAGCAGCGGTTTCGGGGCTGACGAGGTAAATCTGACCGTCACGGGTACCGCTTCTGCCTTCAAAGTTACGGTTGAAGGTACGCAGGGAAATACCCTTGCTGTTCGGGGACTGTCCCATGCCGATACAGGGACCGCAGGCACATTCCAGAATACGTGCGCCGGCTTCGATGATATCCGCCAGTGCGCCGTTTTTTGCGAGCATATTATAGACCTGCTTGGAGCCGGGCGCAATCGCAAGGCTGACATCAGGATGAACGGTCTTGCCCTTCAGGATAGCCGCTACACGCATAAGGTCAAGATAAGAGGAGTTTGTGCAGGAACCGATACATACCTGATCGATCTTCTGCGGACCGATTGCCTCAATGGTCTTTACATTGTCAGGACTGTGGGGGCAGGCTGCCATCGGTGCGAGAGAAGACAGATCAATGTTGATGATTTCATCATAAACTGCATCTTCATCAGCAGAAAGCTCTGTCCAGTCTTCTTCACGGCCCTGTGCCTTCATAAAGGACTTTGTGATCTCGTCAGACGGGAAAACAGAGGTGGTTGCACCAAGTTCTGCACCCATGTTGGTGATGGTAGCTCTTTCCGGAACGGTCAGCGTCCTGACACCCTCACCGCCGTATTCGATGATTTTGCCGACACCGCCCTTGACAGACATGATGCGGAGTACCTCAAGAATAATATCCTTTGCGGAAACCCAGGGCTGAAGTTTACCCGTGAGATTGATGCGCACCATCTTCGGCATGGAAATATAGTCAGCACCGCCGCCCATTGCGACAGCAACGTCCAGACCGCCTGCGCCGATGGCAAGCATACCGATACCGCCGCCCGTGGGAGTATGGCTGTCAGAGCCGATCAGGGTCTTGCCGGGCTTACCGAAGCGCTCCAGATGTACCTGATGACAGATACCGTTGCCGGGACGTGAAAAATAGATACCGTGTTTTTTACAGACTGACTGGATAAAACGATGGTCGTCTGCATTTTCAAAACCTGTCTGTAAGGTGTTGTGATCGATATAAGCAACGCTTTTTTCTGTTTTGACTCTCGGCACACCGATTGCTTCAAATTCAAGATACGCCATTGTGCCTGTCGCATCCTGTGTAAGCGTCTGGTCAATTTTCAGACCAACCTCACTGCCTACGGTCATTTCACCGCTGAGCAGGTGAGCCTTGATGATTTTCTGAGCGATAGTATAGCCCATTTCAAATCCCTCTCTTCATTCTTTCTTTTGGGTTGTATTTTCATACTCCTTTATTATCCTTCAAAATGGGCTTTTTGTCAATAAATTTTCGGTATTTCCATTCTGATTGCATGAGATAGTAGAAACTGCAAAGAAATGTCCGTTATACTTGACATAAGACACAAATCGCTATAAAATGATGGGTAGTGTGTATGTATTGTCGGTGCATACTCCATCGTCAATACTGCCGAATTTTGCAGATATGGAGGTGGGACATGATTTTTTCTAAAAATCTTTTCCGACCGCTCAGGGACAGGATAGTACCGCAGGAACAGCATATTGATAAACGCTCTATGCTGTTTTTGCTGATAATGGTGTTCGGAGCAGTTACTATTTGCTCCAAGTCCTCTCCGCTTTATCCGCTCAACAACTGGGACGATGCGAACTGCTTCTTTACAGTAGGCAAGTCTATTGCCAATGGGCGGGTGCTTTATCAGGATATCTTTGAACAAAAAGGTCCTCTGCTGTATTTCTTGTATTCAGGCGCCTATATGATTTCGCACAACTCCTTTTTCGGAGCGTATCTGCTCGAAATCCTTACCGGCTGGTGTTTTGTCATGCTGAGTGCGAAAACAATGCTGCTCTTCTGCGATAAAAAATCCTTGTTCCTGCTGCCGGTGCTTGCTCTGACAGTCTGCGCTGCACCTGCCTTTGAACAGGGGGGCTCAGCAGAAGAAATCTGTCTGCCTCTGCTGATGTACAGTGTGTATATCGGAGCAAAAACAATTGTCTATGATAAACCTGTCAGAAAAAGGGAATGGCTGGTCATCGGCATTACTTCTGGCGCTGTTCTCTGGATCAAATTCACACTTCTCGGATATTATTTCGGTTTCGGACTGTTTATGCTGTTTTATTACGCGCTCAACCGATGGGGAAAAGAACTGGTGTATTTTCTGACCTTTCTGCTGATGGGAGAACTGATCATTTCTGTTCCGGTTTTCCTTTACTTCATGGCACATAATGCTCTGGCATATCTGTTTGAGGTTTACTTCTACTGTAATATTTTCCTCTATTCCGTCACAACAGTAGATAATAAATTCCTTGGTCTGTTTCTGAATCTGCGCACCGGCTTCGTCAGCTACCTCTATAACTTCTGGATTTCTCTTCTTATGATAATCATTGGCGGAATATTCGTGTTTTTACGCTCCAAACGGCTTGCAACCCTTTACTGTACAACCGTTGTTACTACCTTTGTGCTGGTCTACATGGGAGGACGGTGCTATACATACTATCCTCTCGTTATGGCAGTTTTTATGCCGTTTGGTCTGGTGACCCTGTACAAGATGCTGATTTCTTCCGGAAAAAAATGGCCCTCTTCTGCTCCTGCCAGAACAGGTGCGGTCGCAGGTCTGACGGGCTTGTGGGGAATACTGCTGCTGCTTATCAGTCCCAATACCTATATGATCGGTTACAGCAAAGAACAGCTGCCCCAGTACAGATTCAACGATATTATCTCTCAGAAAGATAACGCTACTCTGCTGAATTACAAATTTCTGGACGGCGGTTTTTATACGGTAAGCGAAACCGTTCCTGACTGCCGCTTCTTCTGTGAACTGAATATGCCATACGCCCGTCGGGAACAGGAAAAATATATTACAGAAACAGAAGCGGATTATATTGTTACCAGAGATTATTATGTGGATTTCCGTGAATATGAACTCATCAGTACAGAGCGTTTTGAAACTCGTCAGGATACCTATAACACATACTATCTCTACCAGAAAAAATCTGTCTGAGTGTCGCTGAAAATGGAGGTTGAATTTTTATGTTTAAACGCCGGAAAATGTTTATCCGTATTGTCTGTCTGATTCTTTGTCTGATGATGGTGGCAGGTGTCTTTTCTATCCTGCTTTATACATTGACATCGTGAAAAACGAATAACGCAACGTAACATAAAAGCGGATATACTGCTGTTGAGAGAAAGCAGTATATCCGCTTTTTTTCCTTTGATCAGCATTTCTTATAGTTGTAAATATAAATATTTATATGTTAAAATATACAAAAATAAAGAATGTGTCTTATTAAAGTATACAAAAAAAAGTGACATTCAGCCGTTTTATGGAAAAACTCTTGAAAAAATGCCGTTAAAGGTGTATTATTACGATAATATATCCATGTCAATAGTGATTGTGATTTCTTGTCGGCAGATGATAAATGGGGATTGTCGGCAGAAAAAGCATTAATGTGCATGTTTGTACCTGTAAAGTGACTTTTTATCATCTGAATTGATTTTTTTCGGTCACTTTATGCAGCTGTAAGGATGTTTGTACAGGAAATGTGTGTGGCATGAGATGAATCTGTATAATCACAATTCTGTTGAATGTGTATAAGCAGCAGGGATAGTTCAGCCCGATTTTATGCCTATGGAGTCAGCGGGAACGATGGAACAGAAAACTTGGTTGGTTCCGGACAATGGGGAATTCGTGAAAATTGTATGTGAAGGGAGAGGACGAAATGCCGAATACAGCAGATGATTATAGACAGATGAAAAATTCTGCAAAGAAAAAGTACACAGAGGCTTATGCCCAGAGAGAGGCCTATCGCCGTCAGGAGGCGGATTGCAGGGCCGCACAGAAAGTGGCACAGCAGAACTGGATAACCGGCAATATGCAGAAAATTAACTTTGAAAAGCGTATTCAGGATATTGAAAGAATTGTCAGAATGATAGAGGATATGGATCGTCAGATTTCAAATGCCAACCAAAAGGCACAGGAAACCGATGAAGCGTACAGCAAGTGCATTCATTGTGACGGGTACAGCAGCGCTTCTTTTGCTGATACTTTCAAAGTAAAATCTGTTCATGAGGATTCCGACATCGTTTCTGCGATTGATAAACTCAAGAATGAAAAAGCACGTCTGGAGAGAGAACTGGAAAACCTCCGCAAAGAGATTGCTGCCAATCAGCAGATGGTTTTCGATCTTCAGAAACAAATCAATACCTGCGCTGTCGGATCAGCACAATGCAGTGCGCGCATGGCAACCAAGTCATTCGAGATGAGCTATTATGACGTGCAGATCAGGCGGCTGACCTGACATCAGAAGGGATGTGTGAAATAAGATGCGTATAGAATTTAACGCAGGACTGCTGAACTTTTTTTCTGTTGCCGTTTTCAAAGAACATTCCTTCCAGTTTGAAAAAAGTGTTGACACTGTAAAAGATGGTTTCGATAACATTGCAAAGTCTATTTGCGGTATGAACGGCGGCGTTGGCATTTTGCAGGATGCACTTGATCTGGTAAAGAAAAGAGTTTCACATGATCAGCTGCAAACGGAAAATGTTCATGAAGCAAGAAGAAAATGCGCAGAATTTCTGGAAGAAGTCAAGAGAACGGACAGAGAGGTAGCGCAGAAGGTAAAAACGAATACACAGGAGTTTTGTAAGAAATATCCCCACCTTGCTCCGCAAACTTCCTCCGAAGGCAAGAATTGGATTGAAGATGCCTGGAATTGGCTGGTGGACAAGGGCAAAGGTCTTATTGACTGGGGCAAAAAGAAAGTTAAAGATGCCGTTAACTGGCTCAAGCAAGCCGGAAAAGAGTTTCTGGACAGGGTAGTCAATGCCGCAGCAGAAGCGGTTGCGTGGCTGGTAGAACAGGGAAAGAACATCTATGAAGGGATTGTCACCGTCTTTGACTTTGTGTTTGAAGGGGTTATGTCCCTGATTGATGCAAACATAGAATTCTGGGGCGGTGTAATCGAAGGCATTCTGAACGGACTGGCGACTTTAGCTGAGGTTGCAGTTGACTTTACCATGTGGGTAGGCGAAACGCTCGCTAAAGGTTTTGTTGCTGTCAAGGAGTTCGTAACAGAGAACTGGGATCATCTGGTTGACATCGCAATTGGTGTTGCTGAGGTGGTATCAGGTGTCATTTCTGTAGTGGCAGCTGTTGGTGAAACAATAGGAACAGCGGGTGCAGCAAGTCCTCTTGCAATTCTTCAGATAATCGGCGGTTCTATCGCCATAGAAAAAGGATTGGAAAGGATCGTAGGCGGCGTATGGGGTATCACAGATCATGAACCGTCAGATCTTGAGAGAATCATATTTACGCCGTTGGAATTTACAAAAGATCTGCTGAATAATGCAGTGCCTGGCTGGCATCTTGGTGACTTTTTCAATCTGGCAACGGACGTTGTCAGCATTGTGGGAGATATTGGCAGTCTGGTAACAAGAGGTCCTGAAGAAGTAATTAAAATCGGAGAAATTGTCGGTGTAACCTTTGACGCTCTTTCATCACTGAGTGAATATGTTTCTTCATGGGCAGGAGAGGACAGTATATTGGGAAAGGTCAATGATGTTATTTCTGCAATAGGTGATGGAAAGAGCGTGTGGGGTGTATTCACGGATGTGATCGAAATCTTTAAGTAAGCAGCTCTTTCAAATGATCACATAATCATATGAAGCCTGCCGCTGCAGTGTGCAGATAGGGTAGGCGGATCAGACCATGAAAAGGATGTGTGAAACAAGATGCGTATAGAATTTAACGCCGGACTGCTGAACTTTTTTTCTGTTTCCGTCTTCAAAGAACATTCCTTTCAGTTTGAGCAAAGTATTGACGCAGTAAAAGATGGTTTCGATAACATCGCAAAGTCTGTTTGCGGCATGAACGGCGGCGTCGGCATTCTGCAGGATGCACTTGATCTGGTAAGAAAGAGAATCCGTCATGATGAACAGCAAAAAGAAAATGTCCATGAAGCAAGAAAAAAATGTGCTGCGT
>CADCQO010000229.1 GCA_902803585.1 uncultured Ruminococcus sp. | reverse complement strand
TGCACCTATCTATGCGCCGTATCAGTACCCCCTGATGGTAGAAAATCCGACAAGAGCCGGTTATATTTTCAAAGGCTGGGCAGTGCAGAGCGACGACCCGGATCATGTGTATACCTCAGCGGACGTTGTGACGCTGCCCGATATCATCACAAGGGATATCACCTATGTGGCAGTCTGGCAGCGGCCCGACCCGATTCCGTATCATGTTGTCTACCGCAACGCCGATTTGCCTGACGGAAGAGGTACTACCCATTACAGCTACTGGGGACAGCGTAAACTATATATCGACCCTTCACAGTCGTCCTCGCTTCGTCTGGAAGATGTTATTCAAAACTGCAAAGACAGGTATGACGATCTGGAAGAAGTTGATGAAAGCACAGGCAAGAATGAATTATTCGATTTTCCGTATTTTGCCTTTGACGAAGAAGTTACCAAAGCACGGAACAAAAGCGTGATTTCTGTCAACGGTGACGGTTCAACAGTCATTACTCTTTACTATGCCCGAAGAGTCTACGAACTGAAATATGTCTATGCAAGACAGACCTGCAGCGAAAGTTCCTATGTCAATACCCAGAACGCTGCCCTTAATGACAGTGAAGGATATATTCTCGTCAATCTCAACAGTCAAAAATCCCTGTCCGTTTCTCCCTGTTCTTACAAGGGCGCACAGGGTCTGAAACTGAATGAAGTCAATGAAAATTCAGTGCGCTGGTTCTTTGAACAGGTTCCGGATAAAGCTGAGTATTTCTATGTGTACACGTTTGCAGACGGACAAAAGCGTTATCTGCAGCTTGGAAATAAAACAGCTCTTCTCGGCACACAACCCTGTGAGATTCTGGTGGACAGAAAGTCCTACAACAATGGTGAATGGACACTGAGTGTGCTGTCTGGTGATGCGTCAGGAAAGTCGGTTTTTCTGAATGACAAGAGCAACAGCGGCACGATGGCTGCCGGCTCCATGTATTTCTCTACCGATCAGGAAAACAGCAAAACCCCTTCCAGCAGATGGATTCTTACCACTTCAGCTGAAAAACAGCTGCTGCCGGGCAGTATCGAAATTACCAACTCTACGTCTAACGGCCTTGATCCGGGCACTTCCGGCAAGGTTTATGCTCAATGGTGGGGTGTAAAGGTCAAGAGCCTTCCGTCCGTCAGACTGCCCTCCTCCCAGTATTTTTCGCCGGGAGTGACCATCGAGCAGAAGACCGAAACAAAGGTTTTCCACAATACCCCGTATATCTACTACTATATCAGTCTGAAAGCCCCCTATAATGCTGATATTGAGTCAGCATGGCCGGCTTATGCTTTTTCATCGCCGTGTTATCGTGTAGATGATGATGGTGAATATCGTTTCGGTTCATGGGGTACAGAATCCGACAGTATCTATCGTTACAAGTATAGCCATGACGACAGTACACTCGGCAAAGGCGACCACTCCAATATTCAGGGTCCCTATCCGACAATGGCTTCTGAACTGACAAGAATCAACAAAGCCGATTCCGATGTCGCACAGACACTGTACGCATGGTGGGGCGATATGAGCGGTACAAACGCAGGAAGCTATGCTTCTATTTCTCTTCACCGCCTGAATATCTACCTCGAAAACATTGATGATGATAATCTGACCTTGTTTGACCCGCCGGATGGCCGTTATATCTTTGAATGTGCCCACAACACGAATACAAAGATCTATCCTTTTGTATACAAAGGCTTTGTGATCTATCCGTCAGATGATGCCGGTGTAGCGTCCAGAACCTACAAAGACACGGAAGCAGACATATATTACACAACCTTCCGTTATAACCGCAAACGCTCTACGCTGACCTTCTTCAACTACAACACCACCTACAAAAGCATTTCGTCCATCAAGTACGAAAAGTCTTTGAAGGGGTATCAGCCTGCTGACCCGCCCTGTCCTTATGGGCTGAATCCGGCTTATTACACATTTCAGGGCTGGTATACCTCCAACCTGTTTGAAGAAAGCGAAAAAGTAGACTGGGATAACTTTACCATGCCTGACCATAATGAAATACTTTATGCTTACTGGAAGCCCAACACTTACAGAGTCAATTACTACAATGACGAGAGTGCTTATCAGAATCATGAGCCTTTCATTCATTACGGTCTGCACCAGTATAATGAATACATTTCTTCTGAAGAACAGGAAACAGCAGAAAGCCGTTTGCAGGCCCCTGAATACCGGCTGTCCGACGGCACTGTTGAAAAAGCGATCCGTGTCGGCTGGTATTACTATGATGTATACGGCAGTCAGCATGCTTTTGATCCCGACACAATGCCCGTTTTTGGTAATATAAACCTGTTCATGAAGTGGTCAACGACTATCCCCGCTTACTATCGGGTGCATTATTACCTGAAGGGCACAACACAGAAGCTCGCCAGTGATACGAACGGCTTTTCCTTTGTCGGTCTGACAAAGACCTTCAACGCAAAGACGGAAAAACAGCTTGATCCCGCTTACCGTTCCAATTATTTCCCGTGCTACAAGAGTACTTCTATTCTTCTTAAATCAGATGCTTCTCTGAATGAAGCCATCATTTACTATATGCGCTGTGACAACGTGCCGTACCGTGTGCGCTACATTGCATTGAATGATGACGGCACAGAAGGAGAGGTGCTGCATCAGGACAAGCTGGTGCTGGATAATGAAAAGGCGGTTGTTACGGAAAAGCATATTCCTATTACGGATTATGTGCCGACAGCGTACTACGTTACCCACACACTTACCGTTCCTGAATCCGACCGTTTAGATCAGGACGGCATTTCTCCCGACAATGTTATCACTTTCTATTATAGGCATGATGACACCCATCTTCCTTATCATATCAAGTACATGCTTGAAGATGAGAAGGGCAGGGAAGAGATGACGATTGATATGCCGGACGGAAGAGAAACTTTTTCCTTCAAAGAAGCAAACTACATCGACAGCATAGGCTTTCTGAATCAGAAAGAAACAGCCGTTGTTACCGGATATGACGGTTATGAGTTTATCGGCTGGAATGAAACGGTCTATTATGGCGATGCAGAACATGAAACTGTTGACCGTTCTCCGTTCAGAGCTTGTTTTGAAGCACAAAAGCCCAGAACAATCGAGTTTTATCTGCGGTCTGATCAGTCAGACACCATTTTCAGCAAAGAGGTACGTCTGCACTACATCAAAAAGACATACCCCGTCAAAGTCAGCTACACCATTGCCAGCGACAAACCGGCAGAAATACAGAAATGGTATGAAAAAATCAAGGCATGGAACCCTGACCTGCTGGACGATCCGGATGCCAATGTCGGCACGGAAAGCCAGCCACTGTATAAAACGGTGTACCGTATCGAAGAAAAACAAAAATTCGGCAACTCCTATACAGCGAGAGCCGAAGATATAGCGAACTATCGTTTGTCGGGCAATCATGAACAGACTATTGTTATTGCCAATGACGAAGTTTTCTCCAAAAACAAGATCACCTTTGTTTATACAGGCATCGACCAGATCATGTTTTACTACAAGGCGATTATTCCCGATGGCACCGGTACAGCAGAAGCACCCGCCGACAAAAACCTTCTGAACATCAATTCAGAGTGTGTTGTACAGGGTGAGCAGGCATCGCTGGCTGTTACAGCAAAGGCGTACGGTAATGAAGCAATTGATCTGGGGGACGGTGTCAGCGTTTCGCCGTACCGCTTTATTGGCTGGTATCAGGACAGAGAGTGTACAAAGCCGGTTGATGCAGCGATAGCGGCTATATCGGCTGACGGCAGAACAATGCGTCCGACCATTACACCGAACCACGATCACACCTACTATGCAAGATACGATTATGTTTACGGTGATGATCTGACAATCAGAACAGATGGCTGTCTGACAGATGACATCAACATTTCACAGTGCTTCGAGTATCGCATCAAAGGTCTGGACGAACATCTGAACCAGTGGGTTGATATGCGGATTATCATACAGGGCAACGGTGAAAAGACTATCAAGGGTCTGCCTGTCGGACACTACGAAGTTACCCAGACTTCATGGTCATGGCGTTACCAGTCCCATCAGGACAACAACAAAGTTACCGTCCTGATAACAGAAAATAATCATCCGGCTGCTGAATTCCATCAGACAATGGTAAACAGCAAGTGGCTGGACGGCAACGGTTTTTCTGACAATCGTTTCGCTGAATAACAAGACGGAAAGGTCTTTTTGAACGAAACTTTTCCTTCAGAAAATCCCCGTATAACATCCCCGTCAGGGAAACAGCTTGAAAAAAGCGGTGTTTCTCCGGCGGGGCTTTTTTGTGCGTCAGACATCATTTTTAAACCGGTCAAAAGCGGTTCAACGGCGTTGCGTTCCGGATATCCCGTCAAGGAAAGTGTCATTCCCTGACGGGATTTTTTGTATGTTTTAGTCAAAAAGTCTTTCTGAAAACAGATTTGATTGTAGAAAAACACGATTAGAAATGGTAAAAACTGGATATTTTTTCGTGCAAAACAGATAGAATAAACAGTTGTGAATTAACAACCGTTTCATTTGAGTTGTGTAAATAGCTGATTATTTTGTGAAAAGTTGTGCAGGTATACAGAATTTTCCTTTAGAGAAAAAAACAAACTTATGCTCGTTGACAATTTTTTTGTAAAAGGTTATAATTAGCGTAAGGAAATGTTGATAATTCTTATTGATTGTGACGTTTGCAAAGGGGGAATTGTAATGAGTGGATCCAAAAATTCGCTATGGAAGAGGATAGCGTCTGCCGTTCTGGGATTCACAATGGTATTTGGTACTGCTGCGGCAACAGTGCCGGTACTTGCCGGAACAGGTACTGTAACAGCGGCGGCAGCGTCCGCAGTAACGGTCAATGCTGCCAATGTGACGCTGTACGGTATGAATGACTGGGCAGATGAGTTTATCTCTATCCCGTCCAACTATGCCCAAAGCTTTCAGTTAAAAGTGACAGGGGCAAGTAAGGTGACATATTCCGCAAGCAACAATTATGTAACGGTTTCCAGCAATGGTCTGATTCAGCCGCATTACACAACTACTTACTGGTATCCGAACGGTTCGTGGAGTGTGGGGTACAGTTATCCGCTGGAAGGAAAAACGCCCAGCCACATAGACAAAAGACTGACGTTCGGTACAACGAAAATTACCATTTGTGCAGACGGTCAGTACTACTATGTAAATGTAAAGTTAGAAGACTATACAGATGTTTATGCCAACAAGGTGATGGACGACTACCTGAAGGCAAATATCAATTCTTCGATGACAACCAGAGAAAAGATCGTTAAAATTGCACAGTTTATCTGTGCCAGAAATTACAGCCCGTACTATTCCTCTGCGGTAGGTCTGATTGTTTCGGGCGGTGCAGACTGTTGGGGTTCAACCGATGCGGCGGTTACAATGGCAGAGAAAATTGGTCTTGATGCCTGGTCAAGAAACGGCAACCGTGATTACGGCGCCGGTTCAGGTCATATGAACGCGATTATTACCGATGGTAAGGAATACTATGAGCTGGAGGCAGGATACAGCGGCAATGCTCCCAGAGGTTACAGCCTTACCAAACGTACAAGTCTGTTCAGCTACCGCACCAGCAGTAAGGCGAGCGGTATCGAGGTGTATCAGTATGACGGCAAAACAATGCCGGAAGTGCTGACAGTGCCCTCTTCCATTGACGGAAAAACGGTTGTGGGCATCGGTCAGAAATTTATTGAGATGAAGAAGGGGGTCAAGGAGGTAAAGCTCCCCAATACGATTCAGTATATCGGCAAGAGCGCTTTCAACTCCTGCTATGACCTCCAGAAAATCAATTTCCCTGCATCACTTACAGAAATTGCGGATTTCGTTTTTACGGACTGTCGGGCACTGACGACGATCAGCATCAGCGGTACAGCTTTTAAGTTTGTGAATGGTGTTCTTTACAAAGGAACGACATTGTTGTATTGTCCGAATAAAGAGAATGTTTCCATTCTCAGCGGCACAAAGGAAATTGCTCCGTATTCGTTCTATTACAACGGCAGTCTGAAATCGGTCGTCATTCCTGCTTCGGTTGAAACCATCGGAGAGGGTGCTTTCGGTGACTGCGGAAAACTTTCAGCAATGACCATCAACAGTACGAAAATCACTTCTATTCCGTCTTATGCGATGATTTACACGGCATTGCCTTATGTTGTTCTGCCGGATTCTGTTACGCAGATCAGTGAAAAGGCATTTGACCGGAACGGCGGCAACGATAAGCTGATGATTGTCGGAAAAGCAGGCGGTGCGGCAGAAACATACGCAAAAGCAAATAATCACCCCTTCCTCGATGCATCGAAGGCAGTAAAAAATACTTCTACCCTCAGCAGTGCTTCAGCCGTTGTCGGAGACAAAGTAACAGTCTATGCTAAGGCATCGGGCGGCAAAGCACCGTATACTTATGAGGTTTACTACAAATATCAGTATGATTCCGGATTCTCCGGCAATCTTTTGTTGGGTTCTGCCACCAGTGCAGCATTTCCGATTACTACAGCAGGCAATTACGGCGTAAAGGTGATTATTACAGACGGTTACGGTATGAAAGCGGAAAAATCCTTCAATGTTGTTTCCAAAGCAGCACTGAGTTGTAAAGCGACACTTTCAGCCAATACTGTTTCTCTGGGACAGTCTGTTACGGTGTCCGCTGAGGCTTCCGGCGGTTACAGCAGCTATTGTTATGCGCTGGAGTATAAATCTTCCACAGATACAGCATGGCAGAGTGCGGCAGCGTTCGGTTCATCTGCTTCCATGACTTTCAAGCCCACCAAGACTGACACCTATTCGCTCAGAGTTACCGTTAAGGACACGAAAAACAAAACGGCGTATGCCTACCTGACCCTCAGCGTTACAGCTCCCGCCTTAACCAACACTTCCACAGCTTCGGCTTCTTTGATTACACAAGGTTCTACACTTACTGTTACAGGTTCCGGCACAGGCGGCAGCGGCAATTACCAGTATGCACTGTGGTATAAGAAGTCAGGCGATACCTCATGGACATCTGTAAGAGCTTACAGCACAGCCCCAAAAATGACCTTTACCCCTAAAGAAGCAGTTTCCTATTCTGTATGTGCAGCGGTAAAGGACAGCAACAAAAAAGTAGCGTATAAGTATTTCAATCTTACTGTCAATCCGCCCGCATTGAAAAACAATTCAACTATTTTGGCTTCTTCCATTACAATCGGTGCAACAGTTACTGTAACGGGTGCTGCATCAGACGGTTACGGCGGTTATCAGTACGCTTTGCATTATAAGTCTTCTTCTGACAGTTCATGGCAGAGTGCAGCAGCTCTCAGCACAACTGCAAAGATGACCTTCAAACCGGCAAAAGTTGACACCTATTCCGTCAGAGTCACAGTCAAAGATGCGAAGAAGAAGACAGCATATAAGTACTTCACCCTCACAGTCAACCCGCCCGCACTGAAAAATAATTCAACGCTTTCCGCTTCGTCCGTTACACTCGGAGCAGCGATTACCGTAACGGGTGCTGCATCGGGCGGTTACGGCGGTTACCGGTACGCTTTACAGTATAAGTCTTCTTCTGACAGTTCATGGCAGAGTGCAGCAGCTCTCAGCACGACTGCAAAGATGACTTTCAAACCCGCAAAAGCTGCCACTTATTCTCTCAGAGTGACCGTCAAAGACTCGAAAAACAAGACAGTTTACAAGTATTTTACATTGACAGTCAATCCGAAGCCGCTGGTGAATAACTCGAAACTTTCTGCTTCTTCCATACAGCTCGGCAGTACAGTTACTGTAACCGGTTCTGCTTCCGGCGGTGTCGGCAGCTATCGTTATTCTCTGGAGTATAAAGCCCCCGGCGATACCTCACGGAAGAGTGCGGCAGCTCTCAGTACAGCTGCTAAAATGACATTCAAACCTGCTCAGAAAGGTACATATGTTCTTTGTATCACAGTCAAGGATACCAGAAATACCGTCTGCTGCAAGTATGTAAATCTGGTTGTTAATGGCTGACAGTTGTACAGCCTTATAACATGACAGCCCGAACCAATGACGCAACATCGTTGGTTCGGGCTGTTTTTCCGCTCTGACTGCGGGTGAATTTACATGAATCTGAAACGCGGAGGGGCATTTCTATGGAACCTGCATTATTTACAGCGCCAGATATGACTGCTGAGGGGAGCCAGATAACTGCCGCCGCCGAAATCATGTGTCTGTCCGGTAACGAGGTCATCTGCCAGACCATAACCCGCATCAAAATGAGCGGTGTAGGGCTGGTCATCAGCGTTGATCGCCACAAAAACACGCTCGCCTTCAAAATCCCGCTGAATGACACACTGCTTATTGGTGAGGACAGGAATCTTGATATCGCCGTAGCAAAGTGCTTTGCATTCCCTGTGCGCTTCTGCCAGACGGCGGATATGTTCAGTCAACTCGTTGGTTTCAGGCTTATCAAAGGCAGGACGGAGAGCAGGATCGCCGTCTTTCTTTTCTGCTTTTGCACCCCATTCGCTGCCATAGTAGACGCAGGGAATACCAGGCATACCAAACAGCATTGTATAAACGAGGGGAAGATGTGCAGGATTAGAAAGAATGCTTGCAATACGGGTAACATCGTGGTTATCCGCAAAGCAAAGCAGGTGCATTCCTCTGTACTGACACCACTGTTCGGGGCCAAAGCGGTTTTTCAGAGAATGACAGATTTCAAACATATTCATCGAGTTGAAGCTCGAAAACAGTCCTTTATAGCATTCGTAGTTAGTAGCGGAATGCAGCATGTCCGGATTCACCCAGCGGGAATAATCGCCGTGCAGAAGCTCCCCGATAAGGAAAAAGTCTTCTTTGAGGTCATTGGTAAAGCTTCTCAGGCGTTTGAGAAAATCAAAATCCAGACAGTAGGCAACATCCAGACGGATACCATCAATATCAAAGGTATCTGCCCAGAATTTTACAGCCTCCAGAATATGGTTTACAACAGCGGGATTCTTCAGGTTCAGTTTGACCAGATCATAGTGTCCCTCCCAGCCTTCATACCATAAACCGTCATTATAGCAGCTGTTGCCGTCAAAGTTGATGTTGAACCAGTCTTTGTAAGGGGAATCCCATTTCTTTTCGCACACATCACGGAACTGCGGAAAACCTCTGCCGACATGGTTGAAAACACCGTCCAGAACCACACGGATACCTTTTTTATGCAGGGCATCACATACTTTTTTAAAGTCCTCATTCGTACCCAGACGGCAATCCACCTTGCAATAATCCCTTGTGTTATAGCCGTGTGTGTCGGATTCAAAAATGGGTGAGAAATAAACGGCATTACAGCCCAGCTCTTCAATATGGTCTGCCCAGTCAAGCACCTTTAATATTCTGTGCTCCTGCACGCCGTCATTTTCAAAAGGCGCCCCGCAAAGTCCGAGCGGATAAATCTGATAGAATACCGCTTCATATCCCCAGTGTTTCATTGTTCATTTTCCTTTCTGTTTTGGACTAACGCAGATCATTATATCATAAAGAACAGCAATTTTCAAGTGCTTATTTGGATATTTTGCAGGGCAACCGCACGAAAGAATCAAGAAAATTTGTTAAAAATAACGCTTGACAAAAATTCATCATCAAAAGAACATTTGAAGCGTT
>CADCQO010000228.1 GCA_902803585.1 uncultured Ruminococcus sp. | reverse complement strand
CACGGAAGGTGCTGTTTATGCAGGCAATGTGGCAGCACTTCCGCATATGTTGATTTTTTGCGCCATTATGTGGCTGTTCTATCAGATTTCGGTCAAGGTGTTCCGCCGGAAAAGTTTTGAACTGGAGGCACTTGCCCTGACGCTTTCAGGTACAGGAATTGTCCTGAATTCCCTGCACGATGTCCGGCAGGCATATTCTCAGCTGATTGCGCTGACGCTGGGCATTATTCTGTACTGTTTCATGCTGTGGTTCATCGGCAGTCCGGACAGGGTGATGAAATGGCGCATTATTATTTACCTTCTGGCAATCCTTTTACTGGGCGTAACGCTTGTATTGGGAAAGTCTGTCAATGGTGCGAAAAACTGGATTTTCATTGGCCCGATTTCTGTACAGCCTTCTGAGTTTACGAAAATCGCCCTGATTTTTGTCGGTGCGTCCACGCTTGACCATTTGCAGACCAAGAAAAACCTTTTCGGGTTCATTCTGTTTACAGCCGCCTGTGTAGGAATGTTTTTCCTGATGAGCGACTTCGGAACGGCACTCATTTTCTTTGTGTCCTTTCTGGTCATTTCGTTCATGCGTTCGGGCGATTTCCGAACGGTTATTCTGGCGATAGCGGCGGCGGTCATCGGCGTACTGCTGATTCTGACCATCAAGCCGTACATTGCAGAGCGCTTTCAGGCGTGGGGACACGTCTGGGAGTATGCCGACGGGGCAGGCTATCAGCAGGTGAATACCTTTATTTGCAGTGCCAGCGGAGGTTTGTTCGGACTGGGACTGACAAAGGGCTTTCTGCAATATGTTTTTGCTTCTGAAAGTGATCTGGTCTTTGGTCTGATCAGCGAAGAAATGGGTCTGATCGCAGCGCTGCTGCTGAGTATCATCATCGGCGGTCTGATGATTTATGCAAAGGCGGTTACCACCCGAAGCCGTTCCGCTTTCTATTCCATTGCGGCGTGTACATCGGCGGGACTGCTGGTATTTCAGGCGGCACTGAATATTTTCGGTGTCACGGATATCCTGCCGCTCACAGGTGTGACACTTCCCTTTATCAGCTACGGCGGTACAAGCATGATTGCCTGCTGGGGGCTTCTTTCCTTCATCAAAGCCGCTGATGAACGCACCTACTACCAGAAGAAAAAGTGATTTTCAGAAGAAACTGAAAGCAGAGAATGCCGCCTTGTGACGGAAGCTCATGGGAGGGAATGTTTTGCGAAAAATCAATTCGAGATCATTTATGATATTGATTATGACGTTTGCCTTTTTTGCAGGGCTGGTGTATCATACTGTCAATCTGGCGATTCATGCGGCGGAATGGGTGGCGGTGCCGTCCAATACACATCTTCCTGCACACGACCGTCTGGAATATGCCGGAAAGATTCTGGACAGAAACGGCGTGGTACTGGCGCAGAGTGTCGAATGCAAACGCTACTATAATACCGATGAAGACGTACGAAAGGCGTGTGTACATATTGTCGGGGATAATACCGTCAATATCGCTACGGCAGTACAGACAGTCTATCGTTCCAAACTGACGAATTTCCGGTTTACCGGCAGTTTCCTGTTTGGTCTGGGTCTGCCGGAATGCCTGAAAAAGATAGATGACGTTACCATCACCGGAAACGACTTCACGCTGACGATAGACAGCCGTCTGCAAAAAGTCGCTTTGCAGGCGATGGGAAATTACAAAGGCGCCATGTTCTTCTATAACTACAAGACGGGAGAAATTCTGTGCATGGTCAGTACACCTGCCTATGACCCGCAGAATGTGCCGGAGGATATTGAAACCAATGAGGCTTACGCCGGCGCTTATCTGAACCGTGCGCTTTCAGCTTCTTATCCGCCCGGCTCCACCTTCAAGCTCGTAACGGCAAACGCCGCTCTTGAGTCCATTCCCGACATTACCAAAAGCACCTATATCTGTCCGGGTGTGGAAACGGTCGGTGAAAGTACGGTTTCGTGCTATCAGCATTTTCCGCACGGTTTGCTGGATATGAAAGAGGCACTGGCAAAGTCCTGCAATATCTATTTCGGAAAGCTGGCGCTGGCACTCGGTCGGGATACCATGACCAGCTATGCTGAGAAAATGGGCTTCAATCAGCATTTTGAATTTGACGGCATCAGAACGGCGGACAGTGAATATGACGTTTCACAGGCAAACGACAACCAGCTTGCATGGTCTGGAGTCGGACAGTATACGGTACTTGAAACGCCCGTCAATATGGCGATGGTCAGCGGTGCGATTGCTAACGGCGGTACACCGGTCAAGCCTTACTTTCTGGACAGCATCAACGGCTTTTCACAGAATACGCCCACACTTTGCAGTCAGATGCTCAGCAAGCCCTCTGCAGATTCCCTTCGGGAGATGATGGAATACACCGCCAACAGTTATCTGGCGCTGGATCATCAGTTCCGTATCTGTGCAAAGACAGGTACAGCGGAAATCAGTGACGACGGTTCTGTCGCCCATGCCTGGCTGACAGGATTTCTGGTAGATGAAAAGTGTCCGCTGGCGTTTTCGGTTGTTCTGGAACGTGTCGAGAGCGGAAGCACAGAAGCTATTCTTGCCGCCAATCATGTTCTGGAGGCAATCGCACAGTACTACGCGTGACAGATTTCTGCTGTCCGGACGAATGCCCGCAGGCTCGAAAAGACAAAAAAAGACCGAAAGAACCCCTGTCAGACGAAGTGACATCACGTCTGACAGGGGTTCTGTTTGTACCGTTCCGGTCTGTTGCGCTATTTTCGGTGTCTGCTGACGGCATGACGGCACTTTACTCCCGCCTGCTCACCGTCAGCCGCTGATTTATGCTCTTTCGTATGCTGTTTCCGGTTCAGCAGGCATTTCGCTGTCCGGCACCAGTCCGTATTCCATGATAACGTCTACCGCCTGAAGGAGTTCATGATATTTTGCGAGCATGAACTGAAGGTATTCTCTGCCTGCATCGGTGATCGTGTAGTAATTTCTGGTGCGGTGGCTTTCAGTGATTTCCTGCGAAAACTCGGCTACATATCCCTGTTCCTGCAGACGATACAGTACAGGATACAGAAAGTTCATCTTGTAGGTGCTGTTGCTGCGTTTTTCAAGTTCCTGCGAGAGATTATATACAT
>CADCQO010000227.1 GCA_902803585.1 uncultured Ruminococcus sp. | reverse complement strand
GTCTCTTTTTAGCATGCTTTACCATAACAAGTGAAAGGTAAGCATTTTTAAGTCTTCTTTCAGACTTTTTACTGCTCTGATTATGCTCACGTTCATACTTTACGGCATTTGATTCGCTGACTATCTTCATAACGAATTTCTCTTCAAGCTTATTAAGCTTTACCTTTGTTTCAAATACCTTATCCCTGAAATTGCTGTCATCACGTCTTGCCTTTTTCTTGTCAAGCTCACGGCGCTTTTTATTGATATCGCTCATTGTTTTGTCATCGCTGAGAAATTTCTCGGTCTTTGCGATCTCTTTATTCAACTTTTCCTGTTCTCTTTCTGCTTTGCTTTTAAAAATTCCAAACATTGTCGTATACCTCCGTATCAGTTGCTTATTCTATGCTTTTCAGGCTCATTATCAATACCGTCATTATCCAGATCTGCTTCCATGCCTGCAATATCATCATCAAGCTGCTCCTGCTGCTGTCTGAGGTATTCCTGGTAATTTTTCATACCCTCTTCTTCAGCCTTCTGATCAATCTCATCCTGATGAACGATATTACGGTACATAGTAACATCCTTAAGCATCTTGCGTATAATTCTCGGGTCTGAGTTTATAGCGTCAATTGATGCGTCAAGCTCGGAGAAAACATCTTCAAATTCAAATACCTGATCCTGAAGATTTTTCATAGTTTCAATATACTTACTGTTGATCCTCTCGATCTCTTCTCTTTCCTTTTCAGTGGTTATACTGTTAATGGAAAGGAGTGCATTTTCAGTATTGCTTATAGCTCTCTGCATTTCCTGAACGTTTGCTGTCATTCCGGAAATACTTGTCTTGACACCGTTTATCTGACTTTTCAGCTCGTTGACTCTTGAGAATATCGCTGCATAACTCTGTATCTCCGGCGAGGCGGTAGCTACTTCGGCGGAACTCATTCTTATTATCTGATCGTACTTATCCTTATGACGGATGCTTTCTTCCTTTGCAATGCTTTTTGCTTCCGTATAATCTGCCTGCAAATGCGAAAGCTTGTCATTAAGCTTGATTATACTGTCCTGATAAGCCGCAATTTTTCTGTTAAGCTCTGCTATGAGTCTGTAATGTTTTATTATCTCAAGACGCTGGTCAAGTATTTCTTCCTTATTTTCGATATCCGATTCCTTTATAGGTTCATGTCCCTTTGAGCTACCGAATTTGATAGCCTTCATATATGTTTCGGAAACGGTGAAATGTCCTTCACACATTTCATTTTCAATATGCTCGGCAAAGAAGAAAAGCTCCTGATCTATAGCGTCACTTTCTGCAAGCATAAGCTGTGAAGAAGTCTGCTTGCTTATAACTGCCTTGACTATCTTCAGATCTCTGTCAAATTCCGAAAGCTGGGCATTGGACAGTGTTTCTTCGGAAACACTTGAACGTATTCTTTTCACATCTATCGAATCAAGTGCATTCAGAATCTTCACCATATTCTGTCTTGTTGCGTCAAGCTGTTTTTTAGGGTCTTCCCTGACAACAACCGGCGGCTGAACTTCTTCTTTTTTCTTTTTACCAAATAACAATCCCATTTTATCTTCCTCCATTATAAATAATTTTCTTAGTAATGATCGTATTCTCCCAAACCAAAGAATTTTCTGAATTTACTTGCTCCTCTGGTTCTCATTCTTGCCGGCAAATGCTCCAAATCAAATTTCGTTTCCTCATAACTGACCTCTTTGTCAAACAAAGTTCCTGCCCGTTCGGTCTGTTCTCCGCCGTATTCTTCATAAGATTTATAACGAACTCTTTGTTCCTCGTCAGTTCTTGCATTCCGTAATGCATATGCGGCAATTATAAGAATAACTCCAAATAATGCTAACAGTAAATTCACAAACAACGAACCGGCGTTCAATCCGGCAGAAGCCTCAAGCGGTCTTGTTTTTTCCGGATTGGAAGGATCATAATATACTTTAACTATTGATCCGGTTACAGGCGGATCAGGATAATCGTATATACGGCTTTTATATGTTACACCGTTCACTTCATACTTTGCATAAACATCACCGTATTCTATTCCTCTATCGGTAGATATCATTTCAGAATGATCTATAGTTCCCTGTACACTCTGATAATTTGCAGAAGAACCCGTTGTCATAACAACAGATATGCCTGAAATCACTGCCATGATAATCCCCACTGCCGCCATTATAATTCCGATAAAGAAAAGAAGAGTCAGCTGCGGATTTTTTTTAATATTATCCATTATTTCCTCCGAAATTGTGAATTTGTCTATTTCATATTTCAGCAAATATCAAATTCTTCAGACAATACATAGCTGTTCTCATCACCGACAGCTATCCTTGCTTTCAGCCCGCTTACCATTTTGACACCGATATTCAGATTATCAGTCTTTTTTACTTTGAATGAAAAATCATAATACGTCTTTTCATTACTGCCTACACAAATCTCCACAACAACAATTTTATCACTGTCAGATCCGTAAAAGCCCTTTTTAAGCCAAACAACTTCATCAGGCACAAGATCGACTGCCTCAGCTATCTTTACAGACTCGGTATGATAATCCTTGAATTCTCCGTTTTCAATAATATATTTGTGGCTTACAAGGTCAATGCTGATACCTCCGAGCTTGCGTTCTTTGTACTTTGAGAGCATCTTTTCAAG
>CADCQO010000226.1 GCA_902803585.1 uncultured Ruminococcus sp. | reverse complement strand
GCTGTCTGCCCATCTTTCAGAGATAGCACCCATCATAGCCTTACCAAGGGCTTCATGCAGTTCTGCGGGAGAAAGTTCACTAAGCTCCTTACAGTAGTCATTCTTTGCGGTGAGTACGAGGTTGTCGATAATGGCGTTTTTCTTCATCTTTTTGTCATCCTCCAGCCTTCTGTATATTTTTGACAAATTGTAGAGTTTTTTGGAAATCTGAGGTGTAATGGCACCGTCCTTCATACGCCATGTCCAGTTGCTGCCCAGAGTAGACGGCTCATTCATTCTTGCTTCGCCGCCCAGACCCAGAATATCCTGCATCTGAACAATTGCGTAATCACTGACACTGGCATAAGCTGTACGGATGAAGCCCCAGTTGTAGCCTTCTGTCTTGTTCAGATGGCAATACTGCACAGCAAACTCCAGATCCCTCGGCTTAATTGTTCTGAGCCAGCCCATGATCGTATCATTATCGTGTGTGCCGGTATAGCAGACACTGTTTTTTGTATAATTATGCGGCAGATAGTCGCTGTTGGAACGGGAATCAAAAGCAAATTCAAGAATCTTCATGCCCGGATAGCCGGATTCCTGCAGCAGCTTCTTAACGCCGGGGGTCATATGACCGAGATCCTCTGCGATAATCGGCACGTCACCCAGACGCTGCTTCATTCTCTTGAAGAACTTCATTTTCGGGCCGTCAATCCACTTGCCGTTAACAGCAGTTTCTGCACCATAGGGGATTGCATAGAACTGGTCGAAAGCTCTGAAATGGTCGATTCTGGTAACGTCAAACATCTTGGAGGCGCACTCCACACGTCTGATCCACCAGTCAAAGCCAGTTTCCTCCAGATAAATCCAGTCATACAGCGGGTTGCCCCAGAGCTGACCTGTTTCGGAGAAATAATCTGGCGGACATCCTGCCACACAGACGGGTCTGAGTTCGTTATCCAGCCAGAACACTTCAGGATTTGCCCATGTGTCTGCGCTGTCCATTGCCACATAGATCGGCATATCGCCAAACAGCAGAACACCGTTGTCGTTAGCATACTGTTTCAGTTCTTTCCACTGTTTGAAGAACAGGAACTGTACGAACTTCCAGAACATAACGTCCTCGTTGAGGTAGTTCAGGTAGTGGCTGATCGTACTGGGATTTCTGTACTTGATAAGATGGTCAGGCCAATCCGTCCACGGCTTATCGTCAAACAGCTTTTTGACTGCCATATAGAGGGCATAGTCTGTCAGCCAGCGGTCTTCATCACGCATGAAGTCCCAGTATTCCTGCTGATTTCTTGATTTGAAATTCTCATAAGCCTGTCTGAGAACCTTAAAGCGTTCATTGTAGATCTTTTCGTAATCGACATACTGTTCATTGCTGCCCCAGTCGATTTTTCTGAGATCCTCCTTAGAAAGAAGTTCCTCATCGCAAAGCTTATCCAGGTCGATCAGATAGGGATTGCCCGCATAAGTCGAGAAAGACTGATAGGGAGAATCACCGTAACTTGTGGGACCCACAGGCAAAAGCTGCCAGTATTTTTGACCCGAAGCCTTCAAGAAATCAACGAAGTCATAAGCCGCCTGACCCATTGTACCAATACCATAGGGAGACGGCAGTGCCGTAATGGGCATCAAAATGCCCGCACTCCTTGCCATTTGCAAATCATCTCCAATCCGAAATTATTATTTCTCTACGTTTGCTGTACAGAAGCATAAAAGCATGATTACTCATTACACATTCTATCATATTTTTTTTTTTTAATCAATAGTTTTGCACACATTTTTACAATAAATTTATAATCTGATTTCAATATTTCGTTTATTTGTTATATGTCAATCCGTCACACGATGCTTTCAGCCGCCTCTATGGCAAAAGCAACAGCGTGTTCTGCAGAAAGTTCCCGAATGGTTTCCCGACTGTTACCACTGCCAAGCGATAACAAATAGCTTTTTGTATCATTTTTTGTACTGATACCGACATATACTGTACCGACAGGTTTTTCTTCTGTTCCGCCGTCAGGCCCTGCAATCCCCGTTGTAGCAATACCGATATCCGACCCTGCCAGCCGTCTTATGCCCTCCGCCATTTCTCTGGCACATTCATGGCTGTATTCGCTGAAAGCCGAAAGCGTTTCCTCTCTCACGCCGAGTACAGCGTGTTTGATACGATTGGAATAAGAGCATACCCCGCATTCAAACACTGCGGAAGCCCCCGACACATCTGTAATTTTCTTTGCAATGAGTCCGCCTGTCAGACTTTCCGCCGCTGACACCATGAGATGCTTTTCTTTCAGCAGTCCGACCAATATTTCCGCCTTTGTTCTGTTATCCGACATTTTCCCTGTTTCTCCTTTCCCCGTCTTGAAACTTCCTCTATTGTACCATTTCACTGTCCAAATAACAATACTTTTTTTACCCTACAGAGAAAAACGGGTAAAAATTGAAAATTAGCTGTATTCTGTCCTGCAGGCAGAATGTGCCGTCCAACGCTGTCAGCTATCTGCTGAACACCGCTGGTTATCCGCTGACTGCTGTTTTTCATATGCTTGCAAAAAGGGAATTGTCAGAGTATAATGAGTCTGTCGCAATTGAAGGAGATGATGCTATGCTGAGTCACCTGCCGCTGTACAAGGTAATTGTCATCAATGTTATTCTTGGCATTCTATGGCATGTGGCGATGTTTATTCTGTGTGTTGCCCGACATCAAAATTCTTTTTCTCCGGATAAAAAAATGTACCGTCCCTGCAAGTGGGAAAAGGACGGAAAACTGTATGCAGATCTG
The DNA here is from genome assembly GCA_902803585.1 of uncultured Ruminococcus sp. Lineage (GTDB taxonomy): Bacteria > Bacillota > Clostridia > Oscillospirales > Acutalibacteraceae > UBA1213. The sequence goes on along the minus strand of CADCQO010000226.1, from coordinate 187 downwards.
CTGAAAATCAACCGCTGGAAGGATTTCCTTCCCCAACACGTCGGAAAGGACGGCTTTTCAAAAGAGCATCTTGAAAATATTTCACTCGCTTACATTGACCAGTTTATCAGAGAAACTTGTCGGGGCGAGTGGAATCATGCGATGAACTGCCTGTTTGCGCTGATTCTTTTTATACTGAACCATTTCG
>CADCQO010000225.1 GCA_902803585.1 uncultured Ruminococcus sp. | reverse complement strand
GTGATCACTCACAGAGGCCCCGACAGTGTCGGTTATTACAAGGACGACAGCATTTCTATGGGCTTTCGCCGTCTGAGTATCATCGACCTCGATCAGGGTCATCAGCCTATCTATAATGAAGATAAAAGTCTGGTGCTGATGTTCAACGGTGAAATCTACAACTATCAGGATCTCAGAAAAGAACTGATCGGACTGGGTCATACCTTCTATACCAAAACAGACTCTGAAGTACTGATTCATTCTTTTGAACAGTGGGGCGAAAAAATGCTCGACCGTCTGAGAGGTATGTTCGGTTTCGCTATCTATAACAAAAAGGATCAGTCTGTCTTTATTGCAAGAGATTTCTTCGGCATTAAACCAATGCACTATGCGGTTGTGGACGGAGAACTGATTTACGGTTCTGAAATCAAAAGCATTCTGGAACACCCCAAGTATCATAAAAAATTCAACTACCGTGCACTGGACAACTATCTTTCCTTCCAGTATGTTGTACCGCCGGAAACTTTCTTTGAAGGCGTTTACTGCCTGCTCCCCGGACATTATCTGTGGTTCCGTGACGGCAAGGTCAAGACAACACGCTATTTTGAGGCTACCTTTGAGCCTGACAAGAACCTGACCATTGATGAAGCCGTTGACAAAATCGAAGCCGCTTTTGAGGATTCTGTCAACGCCCATAAGATCAGCGACGTTGAAGTCGGCTGTTTCCTGTCAAGCGGTGTGGACTCCAGCTATGTTTCTACTTACTTTGCTGACCAGAAAACCTTTACTGTCGGTTTTGACTTCGGTGAAAGATACAACGAAATCAGCTGGGCAGAAGGACTTTCAAAGGAAATCGGCGTAGAACATCATACACATCTTATCGGTTCAGAAGAATTCTGGGCGGCTGTGCCAAAAGTACAGTATCACATGGATCAGCCTTTAGCTGACCCGTCCTGTATCGCTCTGTATTTCGTTTCAAAACTGGCAAGTCAGTATGTCAAGGTCGTATTATCCGGCGAGGGCGCAGATGAGCTGTTCGGCGGCTATACCGTTTATAACGAACCCCACGTTTTCAAAACCTATCAGCGTCTGATTCCGCAGAAACTTCGTTATGCGCTGGCAAGAAGCGCAAAAAAGTGGCCGCATATCAAGGGACGCGGTTATATCCTGAGAGGTGCACGAAAAACAGAGGATAAATTTATCGGCAACGCCTTCATGTATGACGATGAGGAAAAACGTCAGATTCTCAAAGATCCTTCTATCGTTACCCGCCCGCAGGATCTCTGCAAAAAGTATTATCAGCGCGTCAAGGGCTATGACGAAGAAACAAAAATGCAGTATCTTGACATCAATCTGTGGATGGTTGGTGATATTCTTCTGAAAGCTGACCGCATGAGCATGGCAAACTCACTCGAACTGCGTGTACCGTTCCTCGACAGAAAGGTCTTTGCAGTTGCCCGCACTATTCCGACAAAATACCGCATTGCTCACGGTACAACAAAGTACGCTATGCGTCAGGCGGCTCTGCGTCATCTTCCCAAAGCTACCGCACAAAAGCCGAAACTCGGTTTCCCTGTGCCGACCCGTGTATGGCTCAAAGATGAGAAATATTATCAGGTTGTAAAAAATATGTTCACGTCCGAAACAGCACAGAAATTCTTCAACACCGACCTGATCGTTTCATATCTGGACGACCATTTCAACGGCAAAGAGGACAACAGCCGTAAGGTCTGGACAATTTACGTCTTTTTGCTGTGGTACAATATTTTCTTTGGTGACGAGGATAAAATCAACCGCCCGTAAAAAATCATCATTCGCTTCACAATCCCCGAAGGACAATAAACGCCTTTCGGGGATTTTTGGCGCTGGAACAGCTGCTCCGAAAGTCACCTGAAAGAATTTTGAGCCTTCAGCCTTTTCCTGCATCTCATAAGACAGAGAAGCAAATAAAAACCCGCTCCCCGTCAATGAGTTTGCATGATAACGGAAATTTTTTTCAAAAAATCGAACCAGTTCAGATGTGTCCTTTACACCTAAATCTGCTGTTCCCTATAATATCTGCCTTGATCTTATGGACAAGACCCGAAAGGTTGTCAGCAAGACCCTCCAACTGACCGTTAAAAAAGTCTGAAAATTCAAAAGCTGAAAGCTCTCAGACAGGCTGCTCCTTTCGTTCAAAACGGAGAGGCGGCGGTTATTTTGTATTATGGTATGTTCCCGATTTTTGGACGATTTGCCTATGACATTTTTCTCCCGTAAAAGGTATAATAAACCTGAAGAAATTTTTGCCCCCCGTTCCGGTTTGTTCGGACGTTTCTTAAAGGAGGAAATATGTTTAATATAGGCGATACGGTTTTGTATGATATGTGGAGTGTTTGTAAAATCGTTGGCACAGAAGAACAGGAAATCAATAACAGCACAGCATCTTACTATCTTTTACAGCCTGTTTTTGAGCAGGATACTACCCTTTACGTTCCTCAGAATAATACGGTGCTTCTTGGAAAAATGCGTCCCCTTCTTTCTGAAAGTCAGGCGGAAGAAATTTTGGCTTCCCTTCCCCATGCAGAGCTGATATGGATAGAAGACGAAAGACTGCGCCAACAGCGTTATCAGGAAATCATTACACATGGCGACCGTAAAGAATTATCCAGTCTTATCCGCACTCTTTACCTTCACCGTGAAAAACAGCAAAAATCCGGCAGACGACTCCATATCAGTGACGAAAATGCTTTTCATCAGGCTAAGGAGCTGCTTTTCAGGGAATTAGCTTTTGTATCTGGTGTCACGCCAAAGGAAATCGAAAACAAGTTGTCCGCAAGCGCAAATAAATGTAATGTCTTTGACTGATGATATGCTGTACTTTTCTTTTGCCGCTGCCAAAACGATGACATCTCTTTTCTGACAAAAACAGCAGAAATTTGTATAAAAACCCTTGACAAACAGATAGTCATATGGTATTATTATATACGCAGTCGGGAATGACTCGACTGTTTTGAGGTCCGGTAGTTCAGCTGGTTAGAACGCTAGCCTGTCACGCTAGAGGTCGACGGTTCGATCCCGTTCCGGATCGCCACTTTGAACTCTCTCAGCAGAGGGAGTTCAATTTTATGCTGGTATAGCTCAGTCGGCAGAGCGCATCCTTGGTAAGGATGAGGTCACCAGTTCGAATCTGGTTATC
>CADCQO010000224.1 GCA_902803585.1 uncultured Ruminococcus sp. | reverse complement strand
TTGTATCCGGTAGCTTCATACACCCATAATATCATTTCACGCTTGCTGCTGAAAGTCAGACTGCCCTGATAGCTGCTGAAGAAAAGTGATGATTTGACGGAGAAGATGTTGCATTTATTAACAAGCTCATTGCTTGAATTGATCGAGGCATTATCCCCCTCAAAAGTGATGAGATCCTTAATGCAGTCAAGACGGACAGGGTCTTTGCCGAGCTGTGCATAAAGGCAGCTGATGAATCTTTCACTCACCACTACCTGATCCCTGTTTCTTTTTTCGATGATGTTTTCATTCTGCATATCGAGAACCTCAACGATACAATTGTGTGTGTTCTTGATATCATTTCGTTTCAGGCTGTTCCAGAAGAGCAGCGGTTTTTCATCAATACTTGTTTCATCGCAGTTTGCATCTGAAAGGAACAGTACCGAGTTAACATTATCAAGAATGGATCTGTCGTGCGGATTTCCGAACGGTTCTGTAATATCCTGCACGATAATGGGACTGCTGTCTTCGTCGAATAACAAGCTGTATTCCGGTGAATTGATGTAATGTCTGATTTTGTCCGCATTTTCTTCCGTATCCATCAGAATAACGGTCAACCGGAAATCGGGAAATTCCTTTTTAAAGCACACGAGGCTTTCAAGTATATAATCGAGCTTATTGTTTGAGCCGATGATAAGGAGCTTAGGCTTGTCATTGGCAAGGCAGGGAACCAGTTTTTTGTCGGGAAGAGGCTTTTTCAGAACATACTGAACCGAGCCTGCGTTTTTTATCAGTGTTTCATTTTCGGAAATATACAAGCGTTTGTTTCCGATATCGAGAATCGGAATCGCTGAATGCTGTAATTTCAGTTCATCTGCAATTGATAAGGAATCCGGAATATCTTTCAGATAAAATTCAACTCCCTCAAAACCAATAAGATGGAGCAGTACCTCACACAAAGAAGGCATTACAGCTGTGACAGCCATGATTTTTCCGAGCAGTTCGTTGATATTTACGGGGAAACAGTAGTTTCCTGTTGTGAAAGGATAATCTCTGATGAGCTTTTCTGATCGTTTGTCAGACACTTCCGAAATGACACAGGGCATATCATCAGCAACATTCTTGATGAGATAGCTGTTGACGAACATAAAGAGCTTAAAGACGTTGAATTCCGGATTTTTTGTATGATACTGAACGGCTTCATTTTCTTCATCGTCTGTTTTCAGCAGCAGTACGGTTCTTGCGTGTTTCAGACCTATCATGTCCAGATCAAGCTGTGAAAAGGGGCTGCCCTTGCGGATAACGATATTTTTAAACTTCCTGTCAGCCTGATGGGCACGAAATAAATTGTCGATCTGATGCCTGACATCTTTTTCATCTTTGTTGGAAAGGATTACCACATATGTATTTTTCATATCATCAAAGCAGTAATCATAGATGATCGAAGGGACTTTGTGATTATAGTTCAGAATCACGATGTGCTTTTTCAGTTTGAGTTTTCTGTGAGATGATGCCGATTTTACAAGCACATTGGTAATGATATTGGTCACGAAACCGACTGTACCGCCGGTGAGTGAGATCATTCCGAGAAGAACAACAACTGTAGTCACTATCAGTGAAATAGGGTAGTCGCTGTACTGGTATCTTCCGCTCGGATTGACCATAAGAGTGAACGCAAAACGCATCATTTCGGGAAATGTTCTGTTGGCATTTTCAGGCAGGAGCAAAAGAAGTCCTGACGATAATGCAATCACCGCTATATTGATAATGATTATGAAAACAAAAACGAAGATGCCGGGGTTATTTTCTCTGTGTACAGACAATTTGTTTTTCAGCTTTTGAAAAAAATTCAGATCCTTATCCATAAATTTCTCCTCACGATTCATTTTTCCTGTTTTATCGACATTTTCAGTATAGCATCATCAATGCTGCCATGTCAATAATAAGCTGTACGACCTCACACAGTTCAACATGCTTCAGCAGAATCTCAGACACAGGTTTTCTCAGAAGATGTGCCGGAGTAATACAGTTTTTTCGTGTTGGTTCACCGGAATGATTGTTTATGGATTCAGGCACCTGCTGTCCCGTAAAGGGTAAAAATGCGCCGTCAGCTTCTGATTTTTCTGTAAAGATAGATAGAATTTCCTGTATTCCGGAAAAATGTATGTACAAATTGTTGTATCTGTGCTATAATAACAGTGACCGCTTATTCTATCAGAAAGGAGGAAAAATCATGGCAAAGGACAAAAGCAACAACAAAGACAAGGTTACGGTCAAGTCCAAAGAAGAGGTCAGGCATTCCAGCGAGGAATTCGAGAATGCTATGGAGAAAATCAAGGAGATCAGGCTCGAACTGATGGGGCTGAATATCGCTCTGATACTTCTTGGTCTGGTGATGATCGTCATACCGAAGGAATTCAACCAGTTTGTTACTCAGATTGTGGGTTGTATCCTGTGCGTATGGGGCGTTTTGCGGGGTATTACATTTCTGCGGCTGAAAAACGAGGAAATGTTCGGCTCATATGCGTTGGTGCAGGGAGTAGCGATGCTTGTGTTCGGCGTGTTCCTGCTGTTTCAGGCGGAGCGGTTTGCTGCCCTGCTGAATAATGTTCTGACACTGATCATTTTGGTAGTGGCTGCCGTTAAGCTGCAGAATGCCATCAACTACTTCAAGCTGAAAGTCAAAAACTGGTGGCTGCATCTGATTGCGGCGGTGCTTCTGCTAATGTTCGGCATCATTGCTCTGGTGAAACCTGGCTTTGTCGGCGATGAACAGGAACTTCTGATGATCATGACCATCATTATGGGTACAGCATTGGTTATCAGCGGCATCTGGGACATTGTTTCCGTACATATTCTCTCCAAAGCCGTCCAGAAGAAAGTCAAAGAAATTGATGATGCGAAACGTGCAAAAGAGCAGAACACGACAGAAGATACCTGAAAAAATTCAGACCGAACCTTCGATGTCACTTCAAACACATCATTGGTTCGGTCTTGTTCTTTTATCACACCTGAGCGAGAAGCCCCACCTCTGAGCGAAGCGTAGGCGGGGACTATGTCACTCTGTCAGAGATACTGTAACGATAAAGCCGGAATCATTGTCGCCGGAAATGAGATAGGAATAATTGGCAGGAAGGAGAATATTGGTGGTAGAATGGTCGTCAGCAGGAACATAATACAGTGCATAGGCGCTTGTTTCGGTATAGATGATAAGGGGATCCTGCACAGTATGAGCGTGAAGTACATCAATATATTCTTCTAATGTCAGGCCGTTCTGGTGCATATAATAGGCAGAGGGAATGCCGACATAGCGGAAATGCCACGATTCAGCATGGAATCCCGTGACAGCCTCCTGCCCTTCGGGATAACGCTCGATAAATCCATAGATATAGCAGTTCTGATTGATCCAAGAATAGGGCTCTGTATTTTCATAGCTGATACTGCCCGAACCGGGACGGTTCAGATTCAGGTCAAAGGCGTAGCCTGTCTGATGTTCGCTGTAATGGGGCGGCGCCACCCACATAGCGGCTTCTTTTTTGCCGATATCTTTGATTTCGTTATCGTAGAGCAGGCGCTGTGTATTGATACTCCGGAAACCGCAGGCAACCATAATATCGGTTCTGCCGCAGGTGTCATAGAAATCGTCCATCATGCGGTCAAAAGAAGGAATAACATTCTGGTGAAGTGTGACAGAAGAGTCAGTCAAAGCATAATGACGGTCGGCATTGTCTATCAGTGCCGCCAGACGGATACCGTCATAAACGCACGAATGCTGCTTGTTTACCAGAATCAGCTCGCCGTAGTGGAGAGCATAGGTGTCTGTTTCCTGCGTGGTATTTTCCTGCAGGAAGTAGGGCAGAGTGCTTTCTTTTTCTGAACTTTCGTCAGAGTTTTCTTTGGAGTTTTCGTCTGAAATTTCGTCAGAGTTTTCTTTGGAGTTTTCGTCTGAACTTTCGTCTGAATTTTCGTCAGAGCTTTCGTCTGAACTTTCGTCAGGGTTTTCTTTGGAGCTTTCGTCTGAACTTTCGTCAGGGTTTTCTTTGGAGCTTTCGTCTGAAATTTCGTCAGAGCTTTCTTTGGAGCTTTCCTCTGAACTTTCGTCAGAGCTTTCTTTGGAGCTTTCCTCTGAAATTTCGTCAGAGCTTTCTTTGGAGCTTTCGTCTGAAATTTCGTCAGAGCTTTCTTTGGAGCTTTCCTCTGAACTTTCGCTGACAAGCTGTGCAAGGTGGTCGTCTGTGCTTTCCGGTTTGTTTAACTCTGTCGGTACAGGGGGATCTGCTGATTGCGATACCTCTGTCACTGCCAGACTGTCTTTCTGCTGTGGCGTGAAAAAATGCAGTATGAAATAGAGCGATACAAACAAAACGGACGAGATAGACAGAATGACTAACAGAATGGTCAGTTTGTCCCCTACCGTGAGCGGCTGTTCAAAGTCAATATGCGGTCTTCTTCTTTTGGGCGCAAAGGAAGGGGGCGGTGTATTTCGGAAATTTTTCATAGATTGTTCACCTCTCTGTCAGGTCAAAATGGGTGAATGTGTGATGTGCCTTTGTGGAAAAAATGATGTGCCGATATATTTATTATGATACCATACATTGAGAGGAAATCAAGAGCGAAACCTGACTATTTTATGAGAAAAAATATCATGAATCAGGGGATTTTGCGATGGAAAAACCGAGATTCTTTCTTTTTTGATTATTTGGCAAAAACAGGCATGAATAGTGTGAAAAATCAGAAAAAGTTGTTTATTTTTTGATATGTCTTGCAAATTGAATAAAATCATAGTATAATGTCATTGTCAGGTTATATTGTTCTGCTGAAAAATGGCGGACAATACCGAAATATATCAGTGCATGGACTACAAAATTCATTAACAGGAGATGGTTAATCATGGGTATTATCAGCGCTGCTGTAAATGCAGTTGGCGGTACTTTGTCAGATGCCTATCTGGAGGCGTACCGTCCGTCCAAGATGGGGCCGAGAACGGCTGTGGCACCCGGTATCTTTGCAGATTCCGGTCAGGGCAGAAATACGAATACCAGACGCAGCAGTAACGTTATTTCCAACGGTTCTATTATTCAGGTAGCTGCCGGTCAGCTTATGTGTCTGGTAGACGGCGGCCGTGTTGTAGACTACAGTACCGTGCCGGGCTACTATAAGGTAGAAAATTCCAGTTCGCCTTCGCTGATGAATGGTGAATTCGGTGCTTCTCTGAGAGACGGTTGGGACAGAATTCGCTTCGGCGGCAATACCTACCATGAGCAGAGAGTTATTTACATCAATCTGCGTGCAATGGAAGGTATCAAGTTCGGCACGAAATCTCCCGTTCCTTACTATGATGAGCACTACAAAATTGACGTTATGGTAAGAGCTTTCGGTACTTTCTCTATCCAGATCGTAGAGCCGTGGAAGTTCTTCAATACCGTTATTCCGCCTGAGTGCGTAACAGACGGCAAGGGGCTTGAAGTAGATGAATTCCTCGATGATACTTTCATGTCTGAGTATATCGGCGCACTGGCTGAGGCATTGAGCAGCATTTCCATGCTCGGTCAGCCCCTGTCCAGAATTCCTACCCAGACCTCCACTCTCACCAAGTATATGCGTGATGCACTCGATGCTGTATGGCGTCAGGATCGTGGTCTGGAAATCAAGAATGTTGGTATTACCAGCATTTCTTATGACGATGATACAAAGAAACTCCTTCAGGAGAGAAACCGTGTCGCTATCTACAACGACCCCAGTATGCGTGAAACCTTCGTACAGACTTCTGTTGCAAGAGGTATTGAAGCAGCAGGTTCTAATGCAAACGGTGCGATGACAGGCTTTATGGGTGTCGGCATGGGTATGGGTGCAACACAGGGCTTTATGAGCACATCATCTCAGGCAAATATGCAGCAGATGCAGATGCAGCAACAGCAGCCTTATGGTCAGCAGCCCTATGGTCAGCAGCCCTACGGACAGCCGCCTTATGGACAGCAGCCCTACGGACAGCAGCCTTATGGACAGCAGCCTTATGGACAGCAACCCTATGGACAGCAGCCTTACGGTCAGCAGCCCTATGGTCAGCAGCCCCAGCAGCCTTACGGTCAGCAGCCCTATGGACAGCAGCCTTACGGTCAGCAGCCTTATGGACAGCAGCCCCAGCAGCCTTACGGTCAGCAGCCCCAGCAGCCTTACGGTCAGCAGCCCCAGCAGGCATATGGTCAGCAGGCAGCACCTCAGCAGCAGGCAGCGCCCCAGCAGCAGGCAGCACCTCAGCAGCAGACAGCACCTCAGCAGCAGGCAGCACCTCAACAGCAGGCGGCTCCCCAGCAGCAGGCAGCACCTCAGCAGCAGGCGGCACCCCAGCAGCAGACTGCGGGCGGTTGGACCTGTTCCTGCGGACAGGGCGGTAATACAGGCTATTTCTGCAATAAGTGCGGTAAGCCGAGACCGCTTATCTGATAATCTGGACAATGGGTCTTTTATCTGAACGATATAAAGAATCGGCTCAAAGGGTACAGGCAGATAAAGCCTGCGTACAATGAACCGTTGCGAGCCCTTATCGGTGTCTTTTGCCGGTAAGGGCAGCCATTTTTTAAAAAGGGGTGAATGAGGTGTCGAAAGACACATTCGCTTATGGAAACTGTATCCTACAAATGTATCAACTGTGAAGCAC
>CADCQO010000223.1 GCA_902803585.1 uncultured Ruminococcus sp. | reverse complement strand
GAGGTTGATAGGCTGCGTGTGTAAGCGTCGTGAGGCGTTCAGCTTGGCAGTACTAATTGGTCGAGGGCTTGTCCAAGTGCTCTTGGTTTCTTACTTTTGCTTGCTTTATTCAGTTTTCAGGGTGCGAACCCTTTACTTAAATCCTGTCTTTACAGACGGGATTTTTTGTTTTATAATGAATTTGATGAGGCGGACGGGGAAGTGAAGCGATGTCGTTGTTTTCTGTTTTTAAAGCGGTCAGGAACGAACAGATGGACAGAATACGCAGCCTTACTTTTCGTTATTCTACCGGCAATATGAGAGATTCCTTCGTCAGTTATATTCTGAGGGAAAAAAACGGCGGATATTCAGCAGTGATCATTCCGGACGGTGTGGGAGAGGAAAACGCCTGTACAGTGACAGTGCCGGAGGTTTTTGCCGAAAAGGTGTTATCCGTTTTAAAACAATATCATGTCGGCAGATGGAACAGCTTTCATAAGGTCAACAAGCATATTCTGGACGGCAGGAGTTTTACACTGGCTGTTCACTTTGCAAACGGAAAGGAAATCTACGCTCACGGCTATATGCGTTATCCTAAGCATTATCGTGAAGTCAGGGATGCACTCAATGCCTGCTTTATGCGCTTATATGTGCCGCAGGAATGAAAAATGAAAGCGATTTTATTCGACATAAGGATATAAGATTCAAAAACGGAGGAATGATACTATGAAATTAGCAGAAGCCTTACAGGAAAGAGCCGATCTGAACAAAAAAATCCAGCAGCTCAGCCAGCGGCTGCAGAATAATGCGCTGGTGCAGGAGGGCGAAGAGCCGGCCGAAGATCCCGATGAACTGCTCGTGCAGCTGGATGAAAGTATTGACCGTTTGCAGGAATTGATGGCGCATATCAATAAAACCAACTGCCTGACAACAGATAACGGTGAAACTCTGACCGATCTGATCGCCAATCGTGATACGCTGAATGTGCGTATCCGTTCTTACCGTGATCTGATTACAGCAGCGTCTGGGGCAGCCCGCCGCTATTCTGCCAGTGAAATCAAAATTCTTAGTGCTGTCAATGTTCGTTTTCTGCAAAAGAAGGTCGATGAAATGTCCAGACAGCTTCGTGAAACAGACAATCGTATCCAGTCACTGAACTGGGCAACAGATCTGTTGTAAAGCAGGTTTCATATTCAGGTTGGATTTGTCGGGCGAATACATCTCTGCGGCTGAGAATAAGTCCGCACCTCATTGGGCAGCCTTTGAGCAAGGCGGGGTTCAACTCCCCTCTGTTACTGTTATGCTCCGATAAGGTACAAAGGCATTGATACTGTTCATTGTTACTACCGTGTATTGACGATAAATCAGGGTGGGGTTGGGGAATCATTCATAAAATAACAGTTTCTGATAGCTGTCGGAAGTTTTCCGGCGGCTGTTTTTTTGGCTGTGCGGGGTACAGACGGCTATTGATTTGCACCAAAGTATTTGTTATCATAATATCAACTTGATAAAGGCGGTGACAAGATGAACGCTCCATTGGCGGACAGGCTCAGACCTCAGAATCTGGACGATATCGCAGGACAGCATCATCTGCTGGATAAGAACAAACCTCTCAGAAATATTATCGAATCGGGACATATTCCCAATATGGTGTTTTACGGGCCTTCAGGAGTAGGCAAAACCACGCTTGCGGGGATTATTGCGAAAAAAACCAACCGCACACTCCGCAAGCTGAACGGTACTACTGCCACAACTGCCGATATCCGCAGTATTGCAGAGGAACTGTCCGGTTTCAGCGGTATCAACGGTATCCTGCTGTATCTGGACGAAATACAGTACTTCAATAAAAAGCAGCAGCAGACCTTGCTGGAGTTTATCGAAAACGGCAGTATTACCCTGATTGCCTCTACAACGGAAAATCCGTATTTTTATGTGTACAGTGCGATTCTCAGCCGTTCAACCGTTTTTGAATTCAGAACTTTGCAAAAGGAAGACACAGAAAAGGCAGTCAGGAGAGCAATCGCCTTTATGGAACAGGAAACAGGAGAAGAGCTGTTATTTTCCGACCATGCGGTGGAGCATATCGCCTGTTCGTGCGGGGGTGATGTGCGGAAGGCGGTGAACGCTGTCGAACTTTCCGTACTTTCCACGCTGCCGAAGGAGAACAGGCGGGAAATTTCTGATGAAACGGTTATTTCCCTGACACAAAAAAGTGCTGTAAAATACGACCGTGAGGGCGATGAACATTATGATTTGCTGTCAGCATTTCAGAAGTCCATGCGGGGTTCTGACCCTGATGCAGCCATACACTATCTTGCCCGTATATTGGCAGCGGGTGATTTGCCGTCAGCCTGCCGGCGGTTAATGGTGTGTGCGTGTGAAGATGTTGGTCTGGCGTACCCCCAGATTATTCCTATCGTGAAAGCGGCAGTTGATGCGGCAATGATGGTAGGTTTGCCGGAAGCAAGGATTCCTCTGGCGGATGCGGCCATTCTGGTGGCGCTTTCTCCCAAGTCCAATTCCGCCTATTGTGCCATCAATCAGGCAATGGCAGATGTACAGGCGGGCAGGGGCGGCGGTTTTCCCCGTCAGCTCCAGAATAAGCATTTTGACGGCGCTGATGCCGGCGTGAAAGGACAATTCTACCGGTATCCTCATGATTACCCGCATCATTGGACAGCACAGCAGTACCTTCCCGACACTCTGAAAGGCACTGTATACTATGAACCAGCCCAGAACAAAACAGAACAGGCATACAAGGACTACTGGAATAAAATCAAATCCGGCGGTCAGGGCGGACGGCTTGCATGAAGATGCAGCTTCTGCACCCCGACAGAGGTTTGCTGATACAGCAGAAAATCGGAATGTTGTACAAAAAACGGGCTTGAAATGCGGCAAGATCACTGAATTATAGGGGCTGTATTGTAAAACATTTGGAAATATGATATAGTGGAAAGTATCTTGTGTGTGGAGGAGAGAAACATGGTGAGAACCAATCAACTTAAAAGAACAATGGCCGTTTTCATGGCAATCGTTCTGACTGCTCTTTGCTTCACGGTTCTGCTGCATATGCCTGTTGCTCAGGCAGCAGAAGAAACGGAAGCATCTCAGGCTGAGGAATACACACTCAGCGGAAAAAATATCGGTGTGCAGATCGGCACGACAGCAGAGCGGAAAATGCTTCCCTATGAGGAATCTTCCCGCTCAACCATTGAACGGTATTATGCGTTGTCCGATGCTGCAAAAGCCCTGACGGAAAAGAAAATTGACTGTCTGCTGACAGACGAGGCGGCAGCTGCTGCATTAGCGGAAGAGAACAAAAGCCTGAAAATTTATGAAAAACCCTTTTCTTCCGAAGAATATGTATTTGCCGTCAGAAAAGACAACAAAGAGCTGCAGCAAAAGCTGAATCAAGCGCTCAAAACCCTCAGCGACAACAAAACGCTTGAAAGCATTGAAGCCAACTATGTGGGAACAGATGCCGGAAAGGGCAGAAGTCCCTACAAGGCGAAGGAAATGGAGCGTACAGATGTCCTCACGGCAGTGGTCAACACAGACAGCAAGCCCTATTGCTACATGGAGGGCAGCCGCATTGTGGGAATGGATATTGATGTACTGCAGGCGGTTTGTGACGAACTGGGCTATGAACTGTCCCTTCAGACTGCGGAAAGCGCTGATATGCCATACCTGCTCAATACTGGTACCGCGTCTGTTGCGGCGGGGCTGCTTCCCTCTGTCAGGAATAAGGAACAGCTGGACTTTACCTCGCCCTACACTACTGTTACGCAGGTGATCGTACTGTATGAAGAACCTTCTCCGGCAGAATCCTCCGAAAAGGAATCTTCTGACAGCGATTCACAGGCATATGATTTCAAAGGAAAAACGATCGGCGTACAGCTTGGCACAACCGGCGATATCTATGCAACGGATTATGAAAACGACGGCACTGCAAAGGTAGAGCGTTACAGTAAGGCGGCAGATGCTATTCAGGCGCTGAAGCAGAAAAAAATTGACTGCGTGATTCTGGACGAACAGCCCGCTGCAGAATTTGTCAGCCGCAACGAGAATATTCGTATTCTTCCGAAGGAATTCACGCTTGAAGACTATGCGCTGTGTGTCAAAAAGGGCAATAAGGAACTGCTGGATAAGGTGAATGCTGCGCTGAAAAAACTCAGGTCTGACGGAACGATTGAAAAAATCATCACCAGTTATATCGGTGCAGATGCTGACAAAGGCACATCGGGCTATGAGAAAAAAGATGTCACCCGCAGCGGAAAACTTGTCGTTGCCACGAATGCAGAATTTCCGCCGTATGAATATGTCAGTAACGGAAAAATTGTCGGCATTGATATGGACATTATGCAGGCGGTATGCGATGAACTGAAAATGGATCTGACCATTGAGAATATGAAATTCGATTCCATTATCGCATCTGTCAACGCAGGCAAGGCGGATATTGGTGCAGCGGGAATGACGGTCACAGAGGACAGAAAAAAGAATATTGATTTTTCTGACAGCTATACTACCTCAAAGCAGGTAATCATTGTCTATGATGAAGCAAAAGACGATGAAATCAAAGATGCAGACGACCTGAAGGGTAAAAGAATCGGTGTACAGCTTGGCACGACCGGCGATATCTATGCGACCGATTACGAAACAAACGGCACGGCAGCCGTAGAGCGTTACAGCAAAGCCGCAGATGCGGTTCAGGCACTGAAACAGGGAAAAATCGACTGCGTGATTCTGGACGAACAGCCAGCCAAAAAATTTGTTTCTGTCAATGATGACATCAAAATTCTGGAAAAGGAATTTACTGAAGAGCAATATGCCTTCTGCGTGAAGAAAGGCAATACAGAGCTTGTAGAAAAAATCAACGCCGCCCTCAGCACGTTGAAGGCAGACGGTACGATTCAGAAAATCATTGATAACTACATCGGCACAGATGAGTCGATCGGTAAAAATCCCTATCAGAAAAAGGATATCGAGCGCACCGGTACGCTGAAAGTAGCCACAAATGCGGAATTCCCGCCGTATGAATATGTTTCTCAGGGAAGCATTGTCGGCATTGATATGGATATTATGCAGGCAATATGCGATGAACTCAAGATGGAGCTTTCCGTTGAGAACATGAAATTTGACTCCATCATATCCGCAATTGATGCAGGAAAAACAGATGTCGGTGCAGCGGGTATGACGGTCACAGAGGACAGAAAAAAGAATGCAGACTTTTCCGACAGCTATACCACTTCAAAGCAGGTGATTATTGTCCGTTCCCCCAAAGAAAGCGGCAAGGCCCTCTCACTCGGTGAAAAACTCAAGCAGAATTTCATCGATGAGGACAGATGGCGTTATCTTGCAGACGGTCTGGGCACAACCATGCTGATTACGCTGCTTTCCATTCTCGTGGGTCTGTGTCTTGGTACGCTGATTGCAATTGTCCGCACAGTACACAGCCAGAGCGGTAAACTCAAAATTTTGAATTTCATCTGCAGTCTGTACCTGACTGTCATAAGAGGTACACCGGCAGTGCTTCAGCTGCTCATTATCTATTACGGTATCTTCAATTCGGTCAATGTCAGCAAAATTGTTGTAGCGGTAGTGGCTTTCGGTCTGAATTCGGCGGCTTATGTGGCGGAGGTAATCCGTTCGGGCATCAATGCGGTAGATAAGGGTCAGTTTGAAGCGGGACGCTGTCTTGGTCTTACCTACAAACAAACCATGTCCAGCATCATCATGCCGCAGGCGTTTAAAAATATGCTGCCTGCCCTGCTGAATGAGTTTATCAGCTTGCTGAAAGAAACAGCTATTTGCGGTTACATTGCTTTGCAGGATCTTACAATGGGCGGCGATATCATTCGTTCACAGACCTTTGATGCGTTCCTGCCGCTGATTGCTGTGGCGATCATCTATCTGATTATCGTTATCATTCTTACACGAGTGGCAGCGGTTCTGGAAAGGAGATTGAAGAACAATGAAAGCAAATAAGAATTCTTCCGAAACAACGGCACCTGCCGCAGACAATAAGCGTGAAAAAATCAGTTCGTCGGAAAACGTGCTGATCGAAGTGCATGATCTTTGTAAAGATTTTGGCGGACACAAGGTACTGAGGGGCATCAGCACAACGGTTGCCAAAGGAGAGGTAGTAGCGATTATCGGGCCGTCCGGCTGCGGCAAGTCCACTTTTCTGCGTTCGCTCAATCTTCTTGAAGTGCCGACCTCCGGTGTGATCCGCTTTGAAGGAACAGACATTACCGACAAGAGTGTCAACATCAATAAGATGCGTGAAAAGATGGGTATGGTGTTCCAGCAGTTTAATTTATTTCCGAATATGTCCATTCGTCAGAATATTATGCTTGCTCCGGTCAAGCTTGGTAAAATGACAAAGGAAGAGGCTGCGAAAAAGGCGGACGAGCTGCTTAACCGTATTGGTCTGGCAGATAAGGCGGACTCATACCCGACAAGTCTTTCGGGCGGTCAGAAACAGCGTGTAGCGATTGTGCGGGCGCTGGCGATGAATCCCGATGTCATGCTGTTTGATGAACCGACCTCTGCGCTTGACCCTGAGATGGTAGGCGAGGTGCTTTCCCTGATGAAAGACCTTGCCAACAACGGCATGACAATGGTCATTGTAACACATGAAATGGGCTTTGCCAAAGAAGTAGCAGACAGGGTGCTCTTTATTCATGAAGGTGTGATAGCGGAAGAAAATACCCCCGAAGAATTTTTCGCACACCCTCAGAACCCCCGTCTTCAGGATTTTCTTTCCAAAGTTCTGTGATTTTGCCCTGATACAACTGTTGGATTTTAGCATTCAGACAGGCATTTTCTCCCGCTGTTCACGGAGAGATGCCTGTTTTTTGGTTTGACGGCTTGTCAGACAGCCTGATTCGGTGTATAATATCCGGTATGAACAGAACATAACGGGTGATAAAATGAACATAGGAAATGTAACAATTAACGGCTATGCTGCTTTGGCACCGATGGCAGGCGTAACCGACAGGGCTTTTCGGGAATTATGCGTTGATTTTGGTGCAGCTTATGTTATGGGTGAAATGGTCAGTGCCAAAGGACTGGTATACAACAGCGAAAAGTCACGGGAACTTTTGGTATTGTCAGAAAAGGAACGGCCCGCCGCTGTGCAGTTATTCGGCAATGAACCGGAATTCATGGCGCGGGCTGCTGAAATTGCCATGACTTACCGCCCTGATATTATAGATATCAATATGGGCTGTCCGGCACCGAAAATCGTCAATAATGGCTGCGGTTCGGCACTCATGAAAGATCCGGAACTGTGCGGACAGCTGGTAAAAGCGGTGAAGCAGGCTGTGCCTGTACCCGTTACCGTGAAAATCCGGAAAGGCTGGGACAGGAATACCGTCAACGCTGTGGAAGTTGCACAGATCTGTGAAGCGGCGGGCGCTGATGCAGTAGCTGTTCACGGCAGAACAAGAGAACAGCAGTATATGCCCTCTGCCGACTGGGAGATTATCCGGCAGGTCAAGAAAGCTGTCAGCATTCCGGTTATCGGCAACGGAGATATTACAGATGCGGAATCGGCGGCGAGAATGATGGAGCAGACGGGCTGTGATCTGGTGATGGTAGGCAGAGGCGCACTGGGCAATCCCTGGATATTCAGCGAAATTGCAAGGCTGATCGGTCACGACAGACCATCTCTGCCGGTTTCATCAGCGGAAAGAGTGGCGGTGCTTCTGCGGCATATCAGAACGATGTGTGATTATAAGGGCGAAGCTGTCGGCATGAGAGAAGCCCGAAAACACGCTGCATGGTATTTCAGGGGCGTAAAGGGAGCGGCGGCACTGCGCAGAAAAGCCGTGATGTTTGAAACATACAGTGATCTGGTTCGGTTATGTATGGAAATAACGGAGTGAAAGGCTGATGTCTGAACGGAAAGGGAGTGCAGGGTGATGCAGATGTACAATATGAAAAAGCCGGTGATAGTTGTTATCCTGCTGTCAATTGTTGCGGCAATCGGCCTGTCGGCACTTGATAAGCTGGGAAATACCCGCAGAAGCATAGAGGGACTGCCGGAACCTGTCCAGACAGATGCAATAGGCATGGTGCAGATGACGGCAGCGGGTTATAAAATCGTTGTTTCCTACCGGTATGCGTATGATATGGACGTATTGGTAGCGCATACGAAAGACTATTTCAGCTGGGATATCGGGGATCAGATTTCACCGAGAGATCTTACACTGATCTGGGGAAAGGTAGCACAGTATAACAGCGAAGTAGATTTCCATTGGTCACAGATGGCCCGAAGGACAATTTTTGCGCTGGACAGCAGTGTCGATACATACAGATTATTTGGCGGAGATGCGGAAATGGAAACGTGTATTTCCAATAATCACATCATTCCGGCAGATGATGAGGTTCGCTGGAAGCTGAAAATGGTTCGTGCAGGCGACCATATCCGGCTGAAAGGCTATCTGGTGCGTGTGGACGGAATCCGTTCAGACGGCGAAACATTCTATTGGTATTCCAGTACAACCCGTAACGATGTAGGGGACGGGGCTTGTGAAGTGATTTACACAACAGATATTGAATGGCTGTAACATAAAGCAATCCCGCCCAAAGACGGCAGAAAGGTCTTTGGGCGGGATTGTTCGCTGAAAAGAAAATCATTCAAGATTGTGTGTGTGGAACATGATGGCGGCAAGGGCTGCGAGCGGGGCGGTTTCTGCACGGAGAATACGCTGTCCGAGCGTGGCAAGCGATGCGCCGTTAGCGGTCAGCAGCTGTACTTCGGATTCTTCAAAACCACCCTCAGGCCCTGTGAAAATGGCGGCAGAACGGCAGTTTTCAGAAATAACAGAGCGGATCGGTGCGCCGCCCCCCTCGTAGAACAAGATGCTTTTTTCGTAATTTCCCAAAGCAAGGACAGCATTTTTCAGCTCCTGAAAATCCGTTACCGCCGGCACAATGGCGCGCTGCGACTGCATGGCCGCCTGTTCAGCGATTTTCTGATAGCGTACACGCTTTTTTTCGGCTGCTTTCGGGTCAGGACGGGAAATACAGCGGGCCGTCAGAACAGGAACGATCTGATGTACACCCAGTTCAACGGACTTCTGAATGACGCTTTCCATTTTGTCGCCTTTGGTGAGAGCGGCAAAAAGTGTAATGTCAACGCTTGGCTCATGCAGACATTCATCTTTGGAAACCACTTTTACCAGAACGCCTTCGGAACTTATTTTTTCTATGCGGCAGAGATGTGCTACTTTGCTGCTGTCGCAGAGAGTAAGCAGTTCACCGACAGACTTTCTGAGAGCCTTGGCAATGTGGTGGGCATCTTCGCCCGTAATCAGATGAGTTGGTGCAACATTTTCGACAAAAAACCAATCCATATTGTTTCACTCCGTTTCAATAGTATCCTGCACTTTGACGCTTGCCGGTACGGAACTGTCTGGTGTATGGCGGCACGTTTTCCGGATAATCAGCCGGCGCAGTTTTTGCAGCCGGAAACGGTTGTACCGCTGAATGATGATAAACGGAACATTGCCGAGCAGCAGTAAAAATGTCAGTATCAGTGCTATACCGAAATGGTTCAGTATAAAAAGAATCAGCGCAAACAGGCAG
>CADCQO010000222.1 GCA_902803585.1 uncultured Ruminococcus sp. | reverse complement strand
TTCGTTTCGGTTTAGCAATTAAACCAAAAAATATCCCATACGCACCGACGGGTTATTTTCTCGTTTCACTGCTAAAAGCCGAAACAGCCGTTCTGCGTTTTTCAGACCGAAACAAAGGCAGCCTGCAAGAAAACAGACTGCCCCGAAACGACGGACTTACTTACGGATACCGAGTCTTGCAATAATCGAACGATAGCGCTCAATGTCTACCTTTGTGAGATAGCTCAGAAGACTTCTTCTCTGACCAATCATCTTAAACAGACCACGTCTTGAGTGATGATCCTTCTTGTGTGTCTTGAGGTGCTCAGTAAGATCGTTGATTCTCTTTGTGAGGAGTGCGATCTGTACTTCAGGAGAACCTGTGTCGCCCTCGTGGGTTGCATACTCTTTGATAAGAGCGTCCTTTTCTTCTTTCAGCATGGTTATCCACCTTTACAAAAAAATATTTGTCAAATCCTTTTTCTCAGTATGGGGCTGTGGATTCCCTGACAGGGCTTACTCCGCCAACCGGGAACAGGACATCAACGGTTTTGATTATAGCATAGTTTTACCCATTTGTAAAGAGTCTTTTTTATCAATATATTGACAAAAAAGCGTTCAAAAGTCGCTTTTCAGTCACTCTGCATTCAGATGCGCTTAAAACTTTTTTCGATATCTGTTCTGGACAGGAAAAAGTAAATCGGTCTGCCGTGAGGACAATACTTTACGGACGGATTGCTTTCCAGTTCCCTGACTAAGGCAATCAGTTCTTCAGGACGGCTGCGGTCACCTGCCTTGATTGCTGCGCGGCACGCTGTATTGGCATAGATCCATTCCATTTTGTCTGACAGCAGAACGCGCTTATGCTTTGTCAGATAGCCCGCAATTTCCAGAAATGCTTCGGTGATATCCAGCTTTTCCAGCATCAGCGGCACTCCTCTCAGCAGCACCGTACCGACTCCGAAATCTTCCACCTCAAATCCTGCCTGCGCCAGCAGTTCCTTATGTTCCACCACCGCCAGATATTCACTTTTGTCCAGTGTCAGAGTAACAGGCTCCAGCAAAAGCTGAGGTTCGGTATTGTGAGAAGCCTGCTTCAGTCTTTCATAAATCAGCCGTTCATGGGCGGCGTGTTTATCTATCATCATAAGACGGTTGTTGTCATACTGCACAATGATATATGTCTGAAAAACCTCTCCGATATACTGCAAAGGCTTTTCCTGACCGCTGTTTTCTGTCAGTTCCAGTTTCCCGCCCATCATCGCTAAAGCGGGAAATGCCTGTGTTACGTCCGGTTCTTTTTCAGCAAGTACCACAGGCTGTACGCTGTCAGCGGGCATTTCTTCACGGTCAGTCAAAAGTTTGTCCGACACGTCAGAAACAGCAGGAGAAATATCTGACGTTACATCAGCAGGCATTTCCGGCTGCTGATGCGGTGTTTCTTCCATTGGCTTCACCTGCGCAGGCGGTGTTTTCTGACTGTGGTATTCTGCCAGATTGATGGGACGAATACTGACATGACCGCTCTGATAATATTTCCGTGCTGTTGAAGAGGAATCGCTGAGTATATTGGTTTCCGGCTCTTCATAATCGCTGACAGAAGGTTTAAAAACCTGCGGCTCATCAGCTGACGAAGCTCTGTAGGAAAATCCGAGTTGTTCTCCCCTGTCTGCTGTCTTGCCAATCACTTTCGGATTAGTGGGAATATCCTGTGCAGGCATTTGGGAATCGCTGCGGGTATCATAAACAGACAACGCTGTTCTGACACCGTGATAAACGCTTTCGTAAACCGGCCGTTCATTGGTGAAGCGAATTTCTAATTTTGCAGGATGTACGTTTACATCCAGAGAGGAACAGTCCATTTGCAGATTCAGCACACAGGCAGGATACTTGCCAACCATAATAAACCCTTTATATGCCTGTTCCAGAGCAGCTACACCTGTTTTTGTCCGTATATATCGTCCGTTGACAAAGAACATCTGCATAGAACGGGTCGCCCGATTCGCACTGACAGGCTTGCTGACATAACCGCTGACAGTAATTCCTTCGTATTCATAGGAAACGGGAATCAGCGTTTCATAAAACTGTTTTCCGAATACCTGATAGACAGCAGATGCCAGATCACCCTTTCCGGAGGTTTTCAGCATTTGTCTGCCGTCACGGATAAAAGTGAAGCTTACTTCAGGGTGCGACAGCGCCATTCTATCCATAAGAGAAGCAATCGTATTGGATTCGGTCGAATCTTTTTTGAGAAACTTCATTCTTGCGGGAACATTATAGAATAAATCTCTTACCACAAATGTTGTTCCCTGCGGGCATCCTGTTTCACAGAAAGCCGTTTCCTCGCCGCCCTCCAAGCGGTAAAGGATACCATTGGCCGCTTCCTTGTGTCTGGTGATAAGTTCCACTTTTGATACAGCACAAATAGATGCAAGTGCCTCGCCGCGAAATCCCAGTGTGTCAATCTTATCAAGGTCACCCTGCACTGTGATTTTGCTGGTAGCATGACGCAAAAAAGCATTGCGTACATCGTCCTGCTCAAAGCCGATACCATTGTCGGTCACACGCATGAAAGTTACGCCGCCGTTTTTGATTTCCACCGTAACCGCCTCGGCATGGGCATCAATGGCATTTTCAACCAGTTCTTTGATCACAGAAGCCGGCCGTTCAATTACCTCTCCCGCTGCAATCAACTCCGCTACCTGTTTGGGCAGCACATTGATAACTGCCATATTCTGCCTCCTTTAAACATCGTGGTGGGGTTCTCCGCCCTTCATACAAATGGGGAAACCCCAATATTCCTTAGCCATTAACCATCATTTTGCCAGCTTGATGAGTTCAAAAAGAATGTTCATGGATTCCATCGGCGTGAGTGTATTGATGTCAATGGAATGCAGACGCTTTTCGATTTCGCTTTCTTCTTTCAGCAGCGTCATCTGGGCCTGCTCTTCTTTTTTGGGAGCTTTGCGTTTGGGTCTGGGATTTGCGCCTTCCAGATCAGACAGGATTTTCTTTGCCCGTTCAATAACGCTGTCAGGAATGCCTGCTAACTTTGCCACCTCGACACCATAGCTTTCATCGGCAGGGCCTGCCATGATACGTCTTAGAAAGGTCAATTCATCACCATGCTTCATGGCGGCAATATTATAATTGCGTACACCCTTGACAGTATTTTCCAGTACAGTCAGTTCGTGATAGTGAGTAGCAAAAAGTGTTTTTGCTCCCAGTATTTTCTTGTCGGCAACGTACTCCAGCACCGCCCTTGCAATGCTCATACCGTCATAAGTGGAAGTACCCCGTCCGATTTCGTCCAGAATCAGAAGACTGTTTTTTGTG
>CADCQO010000221.1 GCA_902803585.1 uncultured Ruminococcus sp. | reverse complement strand
TTGTTTTTATAACTTTTTATAAGTTTTCAGTAACGGTATCATATGAAAAAAGTTTTTGTTAGTTTACTGCTTTCTGTCACCATGTTATGCAGCGTTTTTTCTACAACGGCAGCGGTCGGTCAGGAGGAAGCAGATATACTGTCCTATGATGAGAGAGCGGTGGTAATTGTTACACTGGAAAAACCTGCATTGCTGGATATTTACCGACAGAATCCCGCAGGGGCTTCCGACCTCGGTCAGTTCCTGATTTCCGAAAGAGGAAAACAGGCAGCGGCAGATATCCGTTCACAGCAGGATTTGCTCCGAAATCAGTTACAAGCGCAGTATCCCGATGCAGACTTTGCGGATACCCGCTCTTATTCAGCCATTACAAACGCCTTTACTGTCAATATGCGTGTGTCTGATGTGGCATCGCTTCAGAAAATGAGTGGGGTGCGTTCCGCTGTGCTTTCTTCCGTTGTCAATAACATCAAAACACAGGAAAAAGATGACGGAGAAATTTCCTCAGAAGAAAGTCATCTGACAGAAATATCAGCCCCTGCTGCAGAAAGCCCTGAGGAAACGTCAAAGGAACAGCGGAACGAAAATTCTGAGGAAACATCAGAAGAACAGCAGGAAAAAAATTCTGAGGAAACATCAGAAGAACAGCAGGAAAAAAATTCTGAGGAAACATCAGAAGAACAGCAGGAAGAAATTTCTGATGAAACATCAGAAGAACCCGAAAAAAAGGAATATGACACTTACGGTATGGCATCCAAATCAAGCATCAAAGTAAGAGCCGCCTATGAAGAAGGCTATACAGGAAAAGGAATGCTGATTGCGGTGATTGACAACGAATTCAATGTCTGGCACGATGTTTTTTCCATACCTCCGGAAGGCGGACGCTATAACGAAGAGGGAATCCGTCAGCTTGGCGAATTTGTGGGTTTCGGTATTGCCCCGCAATATACTATGGAGGATATTTTTTACAACGGCAAAATTGTATACGCTTACGATTACGGCGAAAACGACAATGTGTGCCGTGACAAGGAACGCATACACGGCACACATGTAGCAGGCATTGCTGCCGGCAACAACGGCGGTCGGGGACAATATGATTTCAAAGGAACCGCTTATGATGCACAGCTTGCCTTTTTCAAGATTTCTGACACAAACGGACGGCTTTTGGACGAGGCAATTGTAGCCGCTTTAGATGATGCTGTCAAACTCAGCCCTGATGTCATCAACTGCAGCTATGGTGCGATTGAATACCTGACACATGACTATGAAGGAAAACAGCTTTACGAAAAGCTGATGCAGAGCGGTATTGCAGTCATAGCGGCTGCGGGCAACGATGAGTATAACGGTTATGCGATGGGTGTTGAAAAAGTACCGCTGTCTTATGTGAACTACAATACCATCTGCAGCCCGTCCAGTATGGAGGGAGCATTTTCAGTGGCGGCTTCTGTTCCTGACGCTGTTTATACCAATCATTATGCGATGGTGTTCAACGGCAGCAATCGTGTTCCGACCACCATGCTGTATTCAGACCTTTCCTTTGAAGAGGTATATGGAGAAACCGCTTCTGTGAGAGGTGCTTTTTCTGAAGAGGGAACGGACGATGTGGAAATCGACAAAGTAGGCTATGTATATCTGAACGGTATCGGTCAGCTGAGCGATTTCAAAGGGAAGAAGGTAGCGGGAAAAATTGCCATCGTCAATGAAAGTACGCTGCCGATTGAAAAAATTATCAAAAATTCCATTCAGTACCAATGTTATGCGGTTGTTATCATCAAGAAAGAACAGCACAGCCGCCTGAACAGGAAACATGATATTGCAGATTTTTTTGTGTATACCATTGACAGTTCGCAGAAGGATTATTTTGAAAAACATCCAAACGGCCGTGTTTCTATTCGCACCACGCAGAATATGGTTGAAGAACCGCAGCAGCATGCAGGTACTATTACAGAATATTCTTCCTTTGGTACGACATCCGACCTTTCGCTGAAACCTGATATTACAGCACCGGGAGACAGCATTTTTTCATCAATTGAAAAACGGGGCTTTGGAGAAATGTCCGGTACTTCTATGGCATCACCCTGTGCTGCGGGTGCTTATGCGATTGTAAAGCAGTATATTCTGGAGAATGGTTATGCAGACGGCTGCTCACCGGTTTTCACAGAGGAGCGTATTTATCAGATGCTGATGAGTACCGCTGATATTTTATCCTACAAAGATACGGAACAACCATTGTACTACACGCCGCGTCTGCAGGGAGCCGGCTGTATCAATCTGGACAATGCCCTTCATACAAAAGCCTTTCTGACGGTTGACGAAGCACGTCCGAAGGTTTCCCTGAAGGATAACGAAGAAGGAAAGTATCGCTTTCACTTCACGGTCAACAATTTTTCCGCAGATACACTGACCTACACGCCCGACATTATTCTCCAGACAGACGGCTGTCAGCTTGACGAAGATTCTGAGGAAAATGTCAGGTATATTCATAGTTTTGTCCCTGACGATATTCTTTCCAGAGCAAAGACAGCTTTTTTAATAGACGGTGAGCCTGTTGAAAGCATTACCGTTCAGCCGCATGATACAGTAACAGCAGAAGTGACACTGAAATTGAACGCCGATTATGTCAAATCACACAGCAAGCTTTTTACAAACGGCTTCTTTGTAGATGGCTTTGTACGTCTGCATTCAGACAGCGAGGTTGATTTGCACCTGCCGTTTACAGGCTTTTGCGGTGACTGGTCGAAGGGAGCAATTTTCCCGTATAATATCTATTATGATAATGAATTTCCGATGGGACAAAGTACGCTGTCGATTGCTTCCTCATTCAATCCGGATTCTTTTTTTTACGAAACAGCAGGCATCAACATATTCGGCTATGAGGATCTTCCGTCTAACATTTCTTTCGGCAAAAACAGTCTTCAGTCCTATCTGCATATTCCCACAACGATTTACGCCGACCCGTGTATCCTTCTGCCGAATATTTACATTCTGCGTGATGCGATGGATTACACGATAAGCATTTACAATCAAGAAAATATCCTGCTGTTCTGTCAGAATTTCGGAGATATTTCCTCTTATTTCAGCCCATCGAATGGACCGAGTGCGTACTTCACGGAAAAAAGCAAGAATTTCATTCTGCGCCAGTACGCCGAATTCACCGATACTTTACGGGAGGGAAACTATACCTATCTTCTTTCTGCTGCGACAGTAGGCACAGACGGCAATGCTCAGCGCAGGGAGCATATTGCTTTTCATATCAATGTTGATAATACTGTCCCCGTCATAGAGAATTATTATTTGCAGAAGACAGCAAACGGAAAGCTGTATCTGAATGTAGAGGCCCGCGACAATAATTATCTGCAGGGAATACGTCTTAACGCTGTGCAATATGATGAGAAGCAGAAAGTAGCGGCTCAATTTGATTTGATGAATGATATGGTGCAGTACTGGGGAAGCAGCGGAAGTTTTACCAGCTACCATTATAATGCTGAAACGCAAAAATATTATTTCCGCTATGATCTGACGGATTACCCGAAGTTTATTCAGTCGAAAATTGATGAAAAAAATGAGATTTATCAGGACGGGGATGTTGTTATTATCTTTGAAAAAGAAACAGATTATTCCAATGTCCAAAAGAACCATATTTTGCTGGAAGCGGTTGATTGCGCTTACAACTGCAGTGAGAGCAAAATCATTGATATCGACAGCTACGGTGAAGCGGAACTGTACTTTGTAGATGATCAGGGAAAAGCACTCAGCGGTCTTTCTTTGACCAACAACGGCAGAACCTATGTAAGTGATGCACAAGGACGTGTGAAGCTGAAAAATCTTCCTTTGGGCAATAATAAGCTGAGCGTTTTGTTTGACTATCTGACAGCAGAGGGAGGTACAGCTGTTCGTTTCCGCCTGACGACAAAGAACTACCAGTATCATGATATTGTTCGTCTGAAAGAACGCCCCCAGGAAGAGCCTTCTGTTGAGTTATCAAAAAGCAGCAAAAAGCATGAAGAATCCACCATTATCATCAACTTCGGCACAGGTGACCGTTCTATCGTGCCGTTTCTGGCAGCAGCCGCTGTTGCCTGGATATCTTCTTTAAGTATATCTGCCGTCATTTACAGAAGAAGACGGCATAAGCGATAACAGCTTGGCTGACAGGATATAGCAGAATAACAGCCTGCCATGCACAAAGACCTTCGGACAGGGAATAGTTTCTCGTGACTGTGACACTCCACAAAAAATATGCCGGACAGTGTTCCGGTATATTTTTTTGCAAAAAAAAACGCCCGCCGGAAAACACCGGCAGGCTCTGATGAAGTGGATTATTCAGCTTTAGTACCGAAAATATTGAAACGGAAGAGTTTGGACTCGTCCTCAGGATTCTGGCATTCAATATGAGCGTTAGTAATCTTGCCGCCTTCGATCAACTGTGTAAGACCGATCAGCTGGCAGAGCTTGCTCTTCAGATTAAGGCGGTCACCCTCGTCCGTTACCAGAAAAACATCGCCTTCACAGGTATCAATAACAGACAGAAAAGCCTTTACATCCACATCATGGAGTTCGATTGCATTTGACATAATAAGTACCTCCTTAAAAGTCATTCTGATAGTTCTATACTCGTAAGCACCACGCACATCGGCTGCTTACACTTACATTATAGCATAGGAATTCTTCTTGTCAATCTTTTTTTTGCAAAAATCGCCTTTCATTTTATGAAATATGCCACAACATTTCTGTTGGTATTTGTGCAAAACAAATATAAAATATAATGATTTTGGGGAAAACATCAAAATTTCATCTTTCCGTCAGTAATTTTTATACATCTTTGTGCCATTGCTGCTACATTGGTGTCATGCGTGATAATAATAACCGTAGATCCGCTCTGATGAAGCTGACGCAGGATCGTCATAATTTCCTTTCCGGAACAGCTGTCAAGATTGCCGGTAGGTTCATCGGCCAGAATCAGCTTTGGCTGAGCGGCAATAGCTCTTGCAATAGCGACACGCTGCTGCTGACCGCCCGAAAGTTCAAAAGGCTTGTGTGTAAGCCGTTTTTCCAGACCCACCATAGAGAGCGCCTTTAACGCCAGTGTATGCCGTTCCCTGCGCTTCATTCCTCGATAAATCAGCGGAAGTTCCACATTTTCGACCGCATTCAGAGATGGAATCAGATTGAAACTCTGAAAAATAAACCCGATCACATGGTTGCGGATAAACGAAAGCTGTTTTTCCTTCATCATTGAAACAGGCGTATTATCCAGAAAATATTCGCCCTCAGTGGGCTGATCCAGACAGCCCAGAATATTCATCAAGGTTGATTTTCCTGAACCGGATTGTCCTGTTACGGAAAGAAACTCTCCTTCCTCTACTGAAAGATCAATATGATTCAGCGCAGCCACCGTACCGCCTTTTGTGTGGTAGCGTTTTACAATATCTGACAAAACGATCAGCTGTTTCATGCCAAAACCTCGCTTCATAAGCATTCACTATCATTTTGGCATGAAACAGCTGATTTTATTCATGTTCCGGCGGCATATTGACAAATTTCACTCAGACAGCATTGTGTACACTGAGGTTTGCCGGCTTTGCAGACCGCTCTTCCGTGCATAACCAATCTGTGGCAGAAATCATTGGATTTTTCAGGCGGCAGACATTCCCGCAGGATTTTCTCGATTTTAGCGGCGTCTTTGCTTTGATGAAAACCAAGTCTTCCTGTAATGCGGATACAATGCGTATCAACAACAACAGCTGGTTTGCCGAAAATATCTCCCATAATGAGATTAGCGGTTTTACGGCCGATACCGGGCAGCTTTGTCAGTTTTTCTATAGAATCAGGCACTTTCCCGTCATACACTTCACAGAGCATTTTACACATATTGACAATATCCCGTGCCTTTGTTTTATAAAGACCACAGGTTTTTATCAGTTCTTCCACTTCGCTGACATCTGCCTGTGCAAATGCCTGTACATCGGGAAAACGTTCAAAGAGTGCAGGCGTTACCATATTGACCCGCTTATCTGTGCATTGTGCCGCCAGTCGGGTTGCAATGAGTAACTGCAGCGGTTCTTGATAAGTCAGGGAGCATTCTGCATCGGGATAAGCCTTTTCCAGAAGCTGTACTGCCTTTTGTGCTTTTTCTTTCGGGTTCATCAGGACACCTCATTTTTTGATTCATACAGATAACGACGAAGCTGCCGCTCCGCCGTTCGTTGGTTCAGATTCTTTCTAAAATTTTCTGTTTGTCGGTCGTATCGGTTGAACGTACAGCCGCCTTCACGTCCAGAAGTTTGGAGGGAACAACCACCAGTTCATCGGCATTGAATGCCAGAAGGGTTCTGGTCATATGTGTATCAGATGCCAGCTCTCCGCAGACAGCTACTTTTTTGTGATTGGCGTGAGCATTATCACAGACAAGACGGATCAGGCGCAGAACTGCTTTATGATATGGCTCATAGAAATATTCCAGTTTCTGATTTTCCCTGTCCATTGCCAATGTATACTGTGTCAGCGAGTTTGTGCCGATCATGACAAAATCTGAAATACGGCAGATCTCGTCCGAAACCAGTGCAGCGGCAGGCGTTTCAATCATTGTTCCCAACTTAATGTCCGGACTGTATTCCTGCCCTTTGGAGCGCAGAGTAAGTTTAACTTCTTCCAGTGTACGTTTGACGTAATCTATTTCTTCGATATTGTTGACCATAGGCAGCAGGATTGCCAGCTGACCGTTGACAGAAGCCCGGAACAACGCCCGCAGCTGTGTCATGAACAGTTCTTTGTTATCCAGCAGCACCCGTATGCCTCTGTAACCGATAGCCGGATTTTTCTCATCAGGTATATCCAGATAGGGAATAGATTTTTCAGAACTCAGGTTTGCCAGCTGCATCACGACCCGCTGATTTTCAAATGTACGCAGTATGCTCTGATACACAGCAAGCTGTTCATCTTCCTGAGGCGGAAGACTCCTTTTGGCAAACAGAAAATCGGTTTTAAAAAGTCCCACACAGACAGC
>CADCQO010000220.1 GCA_902803585.1 uncultured Ruminococcus sp. | reverse complement strand
TCCAACACCTTATGCAGTACCTGTAGACAGGCAGGTGCTTTTTATTTATGTTATACTTTCAAAAGCTATGTATTACTTCTTGCTATAGTGTGACAGCTGTTGACCGCAGAACTCAAAATAAGCAATCTGGGGTAAAGTGTCAGCAGCACTGATAGCAAGTCATAATGAAAAACGACCCGCAGAAGTTCCTGCAATTTGCATTTGTGACAGCGGGGACTTGTGCTTGTTAACAAATTTCAGCGGCGTGTCTTGTGAAGCTCCACAAAGTTTTTGAAAAAACTATTTTTTTCTCTGACAATATGCTACAATGAAAAGCAGAAATGTTTGTATTGAAAGGGAGGATCTGCATGAAAAAAAATCGTGTGTCTGTTATATCCGTCACGCTGCTGTCTGTTATCAGCCTTCTGTTTGCTGTCGGGTGCAGCAGTCATTCCGGCGGTGCTGCGGCAGTTTTGCCGGGTGCGGCGGGACAGGCAGGAAAAAACACTCCTTTTGTCAGTACAGCACCTTCTGCACCTGTACAGTCAGCTGTCAGCAGTGCTTTTGTCGGATCATGGGTGCATACCTATGAATATATGGGCAATACCTACCGTACTACTTTAGTGATAAAAAGCGATGGTTCGGCAGTATACTATAATGAAGAAACGGAACTGGGGAATTTTTCCGCCGTGTGGCAGTACAGCGGCAGCGGCATTACCTTACAGCGGAGTGACGGGGTGAATTCTGCGGCAGTGATTCAGAATGGTGTACTGACAGAGCAGACGTTTGAAAATGGGGAAACGTATGTGGCTGAGTATAACAGGGCTTCATGAAAAGCAGAACGGGCACAAAGTGTCCGTTTTCTTATGTGGGGATATTTTTCGTCAAAAAACGGGGGGAAAGAAATGGAATATCCGAAGGAATGGAAAAGATTGTTGAGATATAAGGCATTTCAGAGAGCCTGCGTTCTGGGAAGTGTGCTGTGCTGTATGCTTCTGATCGTATATGGTTTTGAGTTGTCGGTTCTGATATCGCTGATGATGACGACCTACGTTAACTGGACAAGAAAAGTGATTTTTCTCTTTAGCGTCTATGCCTATGTTGTCCTGACAGTGCTGACACAGCTGAGAGGCTATCTGTATCTGTATAAAATCCGTCAGACGGGTAAGTATCAGCCATTGCTGAAAGGACTGCAGCTGTTGTTTTATGCAAGTATCGGACAGATCATCTGGTCAGTTCTGATGATCTGTGATGTAATATGGACTTATCATACAAGCAGTTTGCTGGCAGGATATGAACCGCAGATTTCATCGCCTGTCATTTATATGATTGCGGGGCTTTATTTGCTTATGTGCCTGATATTGGGCGGAACAGCAAAGATATTTGCTTTGTACGCCATACAGAAAAGTCTGCTTTCGGGCAAAGTGATTTCTTCCGTTCCTCTGCATCTGGTAGTGACTGCCTCCCTTTTGCAGATGGTGGCTGTTCTGTTGTGTACCGTCTTTCTGTCTGTGTGGGAGGGAATTCTTGTGGGCTGTGTGCTGATGGCAGCATTTTGTATGCCGGTTTTCCTGTTTTTCTATTATTCTGCCAAAACCTATCAGTATGTGTGGAAACTGCTCCGGAAAATGCCGGTCAATGCAGTATCATCGGAAAAAGAACCGCTTTCTGCGGAGGAATCTTCATGAAGCATCTGAAATTTATTATATTGTGTGCGGCGGTGATAGCACTGTGGGTGTGCGGCGGGTGCCGGTCTGCTGAAACAATGCCCTCAGCAGAAAAAGATGTCTTTGCGATGGATACCTACATGACGCTGAAAGCCTATGGAAACAGCGCACAAACGGCGGTATCGGCGGCAGCGGACGAAATACAGCGCCTTGAAAAGCTTCTGAATGTCAACGACCCCGACAGTGATATCTGCCGGCTGAATCATGCAAACGGTCAGCAAATTGAAGTGTCGGAAGATACCGCTCATCTGCTGCAGACAGCGCTTTCTTTTTGTGAGCAGACAGAAGGCGCACTGGATATTACAATTTATCCTGTGCTCAGGGCGTGGGGCTTTACGGGAGATCACTGTCAGATACCCGACAGCACTGCTTTGAAAAAGCTGCTTTCTCTGGTGGACTACCGCAATGTTCAGCTTCACGATACAACTGTTGTCCTGCCGGAGCACAGCGAGGTGGATTTAGGAGCAGTTGCCAAAGGCTATACAAGCGACCGTGTCTGTCAATTGTTTCGTCAGTCGGGTGTCAGCCATGCCCTTGTCAATCTGGGCGGGAATGTGCAGGCTGTCGGCACAAAGCCCGACGGCACACTCTGGCGGGTAGGCATTGAGAACCCGAAAGGCGGTGAACCGCTGGCGGTTGTTTCCGTCAGGGATTGTGCGGTCATCACTTCTGGAAACTATGAACGGTACTTTGTCGGTGAGGACGGCAGGCATTACCACCATATCATTGACCCTGCAACAGGTTTTCCTGCCGAAAAAGGGCTTGTTTCGGTGACGGTCATTGGTGAAAGCGGTGTTGTCTGCGATGCCCTTTCAACCGCTTTGTTCGTCATGGGAAAGGAAAAAGCCATTTCCTGCTGTCTTGCACGTTCCGACATAGAAGCCGTTCTCATAGATGACAACAACACGCTCACCATTACAGAAGGATTATCCGGCATATTGGAGCCGTCAGAAGGCTGTACGGTCAATATCCTGAAACGAGGTGTGTCATGAAATTACCTGTTGTCCGGCGGCTTTCCGCTCTGGTGCTTGCGGCAGTTACAGCCGTGTGTGTGCTGTGGATTATCCTTCAGAGGTGTTGTGCCTCCTCCGGACACTATGCCGATGTCAGAGTAGATAACCAGACTGTCCTGACACTGAATTTACAGGAACCTTCCCGCCATACCATTCAGGGGGCCGGCGGTATCCGGCTTATCATTGTCTGTGAAAACGGCGCTGTTTTTGTGGAACATTCTGACTGTCCTGATAAAATCTGCGTCCATAAAGGACGGATCAGTGCAGTTGACGACACCATTGTCTGTCTGCCTGCCCGCACTGTCATAAGGATCAGCTGAAACAGGAAAGTGAAAAAATGATGCTGCTGTTTTTGGGCGGGACATAGTGACAACCACATTTACCAAAAAGAATTTGCAAAATTAGAACAAAATACACCTATACAATCACTAAAAACAGTAGTATAATAGAGTGTGTGTTGTTATAATTATCCAGAAATCATAAAGTTATTGACCGAAGGGAGACTTGCCATATGGAAGTTATTACTAAAAGAACAGCAAAAACCATCTATCGTGACGGAGATACCGCTGTCAAGCTGTTTTCGTCACGTTATCCGAAATCCGATATTCTCAATGAAGCACTCAATCAGGCAAGAGTCGAGGAAACCGGTCTGCCGATTCCCGCTTTGAAATCCGTTTCCGTTATTGACGGAGAATGGGCGATTACTATGGAATATGTAGAGGGTAAGACTTTAGCTGAACTGATGGCCGAACATCCTGAGAAGATAGACGAATATATGGAGCAGTTTGTCGACCTGCAGATTCTTGTACAGAGCAAGAAATGCCCCCTGCTGAATAAGCTCAAGGACAAAATGAACCGCAAGATTTCCAGTCTTGGCGGTCAGCTGGATGCTACTATCCGCTATGAACTGCACACCCGTCTGGAAAGTATGCCGAAGCATAATAAGGTGTGCCACGGCGATTTCAACCCCAGCAACATTATCATTGATCCCGAAGGCAATCCGCATATTATTGACTGGTCACACGTTACACAGGGCAACGGTGCGGCAGATGCGGCGAGAACTTACCTGCTCTTTGCGCTGAAAGATAAAGCACTGGCAGACAAGTACATGGATCTGTTCTGCAGAAAGACGGATACTGCCAAACAGTACATTCAGCAGTGGCTTCCCATTGTAGCTGCTTCTCAGTTGGTCAAGCGTATCCCCGGCGAAGAAGATTTTCTCAA
Source organism: uncultured Ruminococcus sp. (assembly GCA_902803585.1). Classification (GTDB taxonomy): domain Bacteria; phylum Bacillota; class Clostridia; order Oscillospirales; family Acutalibacteraceae; genus UBA1213. Next base: position 10,247 of record CADCQO010000220.1, on the reverse strand, counting down.
AAACTGGGTTGATGTTGTAGATTACAGCTGATTGCCGTAGTTAACACTCACACGAAACAACAGACCGGACAAATGACAGAACGTCAGAATGTCCGGTCTGATTTTTGTCTTAAAACGGAAGGCCCGATAACGTAAAAGTTACCGGAAATCAGCCGTCCTGCCGCTGACTGCTAATCTGCGTCTGCGGCACAAAGGGATACGAACAGGATACTGACGATCCAATAGGCGAAGAAAAACGCTGTAATGCCTAACATGACCGTAGCAAAGACAGAACCAACAGCCAGTTCTGCCGCTAAGGTCAGCGATGACGCCAGTATTGTTCCGATGATGCCGAAAAATAAGCCGCCGAAGTGACAGCGCAGACACTGCTTCTTAGGCGAATTTTCTTTCAGGGCAAAGGCCGCTGCCGGTACACCGAACAGGGAAGCCAGACCTGCAATAAATACACCCAGCACTACGGGGAAAGGATTCGGCAGGAAACTGTTTATGAACAGCAATACAACGATCGCTGCAAAAACCAGCCCTGCAATGATGCCGATAAGAATCATCAGCCCATTCATACAGCACGAAAACCGGCTGCTGCATCTTCTTTCACTGCCGCTGTTTTGCACACAACTGCTTTCATAACCGCAAAGCATACTTTCATCTCCTCTGTCTTTTTCTCAGAGGCCAGCCGTTTTGATATGACCGGCTGACCGCTACACTACTATTGTATGAAGAATGCTTAAAAAGGGTGTTTACTTTTTCGTTTGAAACGTGTATAATGAGGGGTGTTTACAGACAGTTTGATTGAACCTGATGGGCGGACAGCCTGTTGTCAAAAAATATGAAAAAGGGGAACCGGATAGCTATGGCGGAAAAAATCGGAAGAAATGATCCTTGCTGGTGCGGCAGCGGAAAGAAGTATAAAAAGTGTCATGAGGCGTTTGATGAAAAAATCTCCTATTACAGAAGTCAGGGACATTCTGTGCCGGAACGCTCTATTATCAAAACGCCGGCCCAGATTGAGAAAATCAAAGAAAGCTGCAAAGTCAATATTGCAGTACTGGATGCGGTTGCCGAACAGATTCACGCAGGCATGACAACACAGGAAATTGATGATATTGTCGCTGCAAAAACCAAAGAAATGGGTGCGGTTCCTGCACCGCTGAATTATGAGGGCTTTCCTAAAAGCGTATGTACCTCCATTAACGATGTCGTTTGTCATGGTATCCCCTCCGAAAAGGTGGTGCTGAAAGAGGGCGATATTGTCAATGTAGATGTTTCAACCATTCTTGACGGCTATTATTCGGATTCCTCGCGTATGTTCTGTATCGGCAGTGTCAGCCCCGAAAAGCAGAAACTGGTCGATGTTGTCAGGGAGTGTGTCGAAAAAGGTCTGGAGCAGGTCAAGCCCTGGGGATTTCTGGGCGATATGGGGCAGGCTGTTAATGACCACGCCACTGCCAACGGCTATCAGGTTGTAAAGGAAATCGGCGGTCATGGCGTAGGACTGGAATTTCACGAAGACCCCTGGGTAAGCTATGTGAGCAAAGCAGGAGAAGAAATGCTGTTGGTGCCGGGCATGATCTTTACGATCGAGCCGATGGTCAATATGGGTACGCATAAGGTCAAAGTCAACGAGGAGGACGGCTGGACGGTGACTACTGCTGACGGTCAGCCTTCTGCACAATGGGAGATCATGGTGCTTGTCACGGAAACCGGTCACGAGGTATTGTGCTATTGACGGCAGTCAGCGGCCAGAAATATACAGATGCCGTCTGCTTTCAGAGAGCAGAAAACAGATCACAGATATTCAACCGAACCACTTGATTCGATGTAATCATCGGTTCGGTTTTCTTTTAGAATATGATTATTTTTCTTCAAAAGAAAATTACACACAGGCGGATTTGTTATAATGAAGAGTAACGAAAAAATAAAGGAACAGATGGGAATGGGATACAATGAGAATCAGACACAAACCTTGGGCAAGACCCGAATTAGAAGCAAGTACCTTTTTCATACAGGAACCTGATACCTTCAAAGGTAAATGGTATACCGTTTTTCCGCAGACATTGCCGCTGTATGTAGAACTGGGCTGCGGAAAGGGCGGGTTTATCTCGCAGGCGGCATTCAATGATCCGGAGCATAATTATCTTGCAGTAGATATCAAGTACGAAATGCTGGGACTGGCAAAGCGCAACGTAGAGCGTGTTTATGCACAGGGGAAACGTCCGACCGACAATGTACGGCTGACTGCCCATAATATTGAGCGTATCGGGCTGATGCTGGGGGAAGAAGACTGTGCAGACAAGATTTATATCAATTTCTGCAATCCCTGGCCTCGTGCCAAACATAAAAAACGCCGTCTGACACATACCCGTCAGCTGATGCAGTACCGTGTTTTTCTGAAAGACGGCGGAGAAATTCATTTCAAGACAGATGACGATGAACTTTTTGAAGAAAGTCTGGTGTATTTCAAGGAATGCGGTTTTGAGGTAACGTACATTACCTATGACCTTCATAATTCCGGTTATGAGCACAATATCATGACAGAACACGAAAAAATGTTTTCCGATGAGGGCATACGCATCAAATTCCTGATTGCCCGCAAGGTCGGACTGCCGACAGAAGGTGAGTGAATGCTTGAGAGAAAAAACAAAAAAAATACTGCTGTCAGAAAACGCATGTCTCTCCTGACGGGGCTTGCCCTGCTGACAGGACTGATGACCAGCGGCGGCTGTATGGATGCCGCAATAGGCAGTGACTCCTTACTGCGTCCTCCGAGGGCAACGGGCGATAAAGCGGCGATTCAGGATATTATCGTCAATGAAGCCGGCGGAAGCTACACGCTGAAATATCCTCAGAAAGGCGAGAACCGTTCCGCCATTATCCTGCGGAACGAAGGCACCGACCATGAATATGCGCTGGCACTTTATTCGACGGAGAAAGATGCCAAGCTGAATATGTCGATTATCGCTTATCAGGCAGACAAAAAAGAATGGAAATGTATCGGCACTTATACCAACACGGGTTCGGGCGTTGACAGAGTGATGTTCTACGATATCAACGGCGACAAAAACGAAGAAGTCATCATCGGCTGGACTTCTTATAATGCGGCGCAGAAATCGCTGACGGCGTATTCTCTCCGCACCGATGAGGTCTATGAAATGAGTATCGACCAGACCTATGATGAACTGGTGATTTCCGATATTACCGCTGATAACAGTGACGATATTGTCCTTTTGTCACTCAGTACACAGGACACGGCTTCCACCGCTACTCTTCTGCAGTATTCCGAACAGGATAAACGCCCTGTCGGTACATATTCAATGGAACTGGATTCGGAGGTTATTGCCTTCTCCAATATCCTTGTCGGCGGAGTAGTAGGAACTGCCAATCAGAAAGCCAAAGAAAGCAATGCGCCTGTCAAGCGCGGCGTTATCATTGACGGCAAGCGGAACGACAATACTTTCTGTACACAGATGGTTTACTTTGATGCGGAAAAGGACGAACTGACCGATCCTGTCAATCCGGCTTCTGTCCGGAGCGGTACAGAAAAGTATATCAATCCTACCCTGCGGAGTGAAGCGGTTTTTTCACGGGATATCAACGATGACGGCATTGTGGAGATTCCGGTTGTCAGTCAGATGAATGCCGCAGTAGATGAGAACGGTGCATCGGTCTGCAATCAGGTAGCATGGAGCCGTTACAACACCGATGAAAGAAAGCTGACTGTCAGCCTTTACACGGTCATGAACATGAAGGACGGCTATTATTTTATCATGCCTCCCCGCTGGAATGGCAAAGTCACCGCCCGCAGCAACGCCGATACCCGTGAAATGACTTTTTATCTGTGGAACAGCAAAACCGCCTCACGCGGCGATCAGCTTCTGACGATCTACCGTTTCACTGAACAGCAGTGGAGCGAGGAAAAGCAGGAGGATTATATTCATCTGAATGTTTATGCTGAAAACAGCAAAGCCGTATTTGCGGCAAAAATCTTCAAGACCAACGCAGATGACAAGCTGAACCTGTCACCGGAAGAAGTGCAGCGTTCTGTTATGGCAATATGACAAACAGGAGGGAAAATTGATGAAAAATATTTTAGTAGCAGAGGACGAAACCGCTATCCGTGAATTTGTTGTCATCAATCTTGAAAGAGGCGGCTATAACGTCACTGAAGCGGAAAACGGTGCAGCGGCACTGCAGAAGTATGAAGAGGCAAACGGCGATTTTGACATTGCGATTCTGGATATCATGATGCCGGAAAAGGACGGTCTGCAGGTTTGCAAGGAACTGCGCAAGAAAAATGGCAATCTCGGCATTATCATGCTTTCAGCCCGTACACAGGAAATGGATAAGGTTTCAGGACTGATGCTTGGTGCGGACGACTACATTACAAAGCCTTTCAGCCCGACAGAGCTGGTTGCCCGTGTCGATGCGCTCTACCGCCGTCTGGCAATTGCAGAAATGCGTTCGGAAAACAATTTCAAGGAAGAAATCAAATCAGGCAGTTTTGTACTGAACCTGAAAAATCATTCGCTGATGAAAAACGGCCGTCTGATCGAACTGACACAGGTAGAGTTCCAGATCATGGAATTTTTCTTCTCCAATCCGGGAAAGGCACTTGACAGAAGTGCTATCCTGAAATATGTGTGGGGCGAGGCGTATGTGGGTGAAGAGAAAATCGTAGACGTTAATATCCGCCGTCTGCGCATGAAGATAGAGGACGCTCCTTCCTCTCCGAAATATATTGTTACCGTCTGGGGTTTAGGCTATAAGTGGGAAAGTAACTAACAGCTGCCTGTAAGCCGTTAAAACAAGGAGTGTGGAAATTGAGGGGTATTACAAAACGATGGCTGATCAATACCTTTGGCGTGATTCTGATTATATTGTTTGTGCTGGTAGTGGCGTTTGCCATCATTATTCAGAACTCATATTACAGCGGTATCAGTCAGGTACTCAATGGCCGTTCATCTGAACTGGTGAATATTTTCAATGATGCGGAGGACTTTATACGGACGGCAAGGGTGTATGTCGAGAATTTTCCGGACAAAGAACTGATGGAGATCATGGTAATCAATGCCGAAGGACAGGTTGTCATTACATCTACGGGCTTTGCTCCCGATAACCGTCAGAACCGCCCCGATTATACAGAAGCACTGAAATCGGAAGAACATTATGCGGACTGGCACGGAAGACTCAGCTCCGGTGAAAATGTAATGGCACTTACGAGAGTGCTGTTTGATGATAACGGCGAGCAGGTGGGTGCGATCCGCTATGTGGTGTCGCTGGAAGAAGCCGACAGGAAAATCTTCATTGCAATTGCGTTTGTATGTCTGATCGGCGTGGTGATCCTGTTTTTTATTTTCTTGTCCAGCACATACTTTCTGCGGTCGATTGTGCGTCCGGTACAGGAAATCACCGACACTGCCAAGCGTATCGCACAGGGAGATTTTGAAGCGAGAATCAACAAATTCTATGATGACGAAATCGGTGACCTGTGTGATACGATCAATTATATGGCGGGTGAACTGGGTGCATCTGACAGAATGAAGAATGACTTTATTTCTTCTGTTTCGCATGAACTGCGCACACCGTTGACAGCCATCAAGGGCTGGGCGGAAACCATGCAGCTGGACGGCTGCCGGAACCTGAAAACGGTGCAGAAGGGTATCAGCATTATTATCAAGGAAACCGAAAGGCTGAACGGCATTGTAGAGGAAGTACTGGACTTTTCCCGTATCCAGCAGGACAGAATGGTTCTGATTATGGATAAAATTGATATTCTGGCAGAACTGGACGAGTCTATTTATATGCAGAGGGAACGTGCCAACGCCGAAAACAAGCATATTGTCTATGATGAACCGGAGATACTGCCGGCAGTTATCGGAGACAGAAACCGTCTGCGGCAGGTGTTCATCAATATTATTGACAATGCACTGAAATATTCGCCGGAAGGCGGTGTCGTCAATGTCAGCATTGAACAGACAGAAAGTGAGATTGTCATCGTGATTGCAGATAACGGCTGCGGTATTCCTGCCGAACATCTGCCGAAGGTCAAGCAGAAATTCTACAAAGCCAACCAGACAGTAAGAGGTTCCGGCATTGGTCTGGCGGTAGCCGATGAAATTGTCAAACTGCACAAAGGTACACTGACGATTGACAGTATCGAAAATGTCGGTACAACTGTTACAATTCGTCTGCCGATTTTACAGCCCCATACAGAAGAAGAGTCAGGCGAAAAGGAACTGACAGAATCGGAAGAATAAGGAGCGGAAGATATGAAAAAGGAAAAAACACAGAAAGTAACTTCCATAGGCGGTCAGGCACTGATGGAAGGTATTATGATGAGAGGACCGCTGAAAACAACGGTAGGTGTCCGGAAGAATGACGGCAGTATTGAACTGGAAGAAATACAGCCGCTGAACCTGACAAAGAAATATAAACTGCTGCGCCTGCCGATTCTGCGCGGCGTAGCGGGTATGATCGACTCACTCGTCACAGGCAACAAGGCGCTGATGCTTTCCGCAGATAAGGCGATGGAGGGCGAGGAAGTGCCGGAGGAAGAACTCAGCAAGTTTGATATCTGGCTGAACAAGCATTTCGGGGACAAAGCAGTCAGCATTATCATGGGAGTGTCTGTCGTGCTGGCGGTAGCTATTTGTATTGCAGTGTTTTTCTTTGTGCCGACCCTGCTGTTCAATTTGCTGTCATCTTGGCTGCCTTTTCTCAATGACCATATGATATGGCGGTCAGCGTTTGAGGGCATTATGCGTATTATCCTGTTTCTGGTCTATATGGCGCTGGTGACGCTGAATAAGGACATCAAGCGGGTGTTTCAGTATCACGGGGCAGAGCATAAAACGATTTTCTGTTATGAGCACGGTCTGGAACTGAATGTCGAGAATGTGCGCATACAGAGCCGTTTCCACCCCCGCTGCGGTACAAGTTTTATTGTGCTGATGCTGATTGTCGGCATTCTGATCGGCTTGTTCATTCCCTTTACAGATGTATGGCTGCGTACAGCGGTCAAGATCCTGCTGCTGCCGGTTACAGTCGGTTTAGGTTATGAACTGATACGTCTTTGCGGAAGGCATGATAATATCGTTACCCGCATTATTGCAGCCCCTGGCGTATGGATGCAGCACCTTACCACTAAAGAACCGAAAGACGAAATGATAGAAGTCGCTATTGCTGCGATGAAGGACGTCATTCCTGCTAATGGTGAGGATATTATCCGATGACGGTGCGGGAGGCGTTTGTTTTCGCCAGAAAGTCCCTGTCGGATTACGAAGCCCGCATTGTGATGGAAGAGCTGTTCCGTCTGGGACGATGGGACTTATCAGAGAAGGCAGGCGAAATGTTTGATGTGCAGAGTGAAGAGCGTCTGCGGGAGGTTGTGCGGCAGAGAACAGAAGGAATGCCCCTGCAGTATCTTCTGGGACACTGGACATTCATGGACAGGGAATATGCCGTAGGTGAAGGCGTACTGATTCCGAGGGACGATACAGAGGTAGCGGTGCGGAAATGTCTGAAATTTGCCGAAAAAATGTCTGCGCCGAAAGTGCTGGATCTATGTGCAGGAAGCGGTATTATTGCCCTGACGATTGCTCAGGAATGCCCCGATGCAGAAGTGACAGCAGTTGAAAAGGAAGAACGTGCGCTGTATTATCTGCGTGAGAACGTACAGGCACATCAGGCGGTCAATGTTCAGGTCATGCAGGGGGATATTTTTGACTGTCACACAAAAATAGAAAACAATTCGTTTGATCTGCTGGTGTCAAATCCGCCGTATATCCGCACAGATGAACTGCCGGCACTGCAAAAAGAAGTACAGCGGGAGCCGAGAACAGCGCTGGACGGCGGACAGGACGGTCTGATGTTTTACCGCTGTATTGCGGAATCCTGGACAGCAAAGCTGCATCAGGGCGGCCGCATGGTTCTGGAAATCGGTGAAGAACAGGCGCAGGCAGTGACAGAATTGCTGTATCTGCACGGTTTTGAGGATATTGGAACAATACAGGATATACAGGGGCTGGACAGGGTGGTTTATGGTACTAAAAAATAGACAACAGCCCGCTGCGCCCCCGTCAGTATCTTGCAATTTGATGATAAAAAAGGTATAATCATATCGTCAGAACAACCAAGCAATGAGGATAGAGAATAGGACTGTATTATATCATTCTTTACTATTCACTATTCATTGAGCGAATGGAAAGGACGAAAGATATGGCAATTGATAAGCAGAAAGCATTGGAAACAGCGTTGGCACAGATAGAAAAGCAGTTCGGCAAAGGTGCAGTCATGCGTCTGGGACAGAACCCTGCTATGCAGGTAGATGCTATTTCAACAGGTTCGCTGTCGCTGGATATGGCATTGGGAATCGGCGGTCTGCCGAGAGGAAGAATCACGGAAATTTATGGCCCTGAGTCCTCCGGTAAGACAACGCTGGCACTGCATTGTATTGCGGCTGGTCAGAAAAATGGCGGTATGGCAGCATTTATTGATGTAGAACATGCCCTCGACCCCGTTTATGCCAAAGCACTGGGGGTAGATATTGACTCTCTGCTGGTATCTCAGCCCGATACCGGTGAAGAAGCACTGGAAATCACGGAGGCACTGGTGCGCTCCGGTGCAATAGACGTTATTGTTGTTGACTCTGTAGCGGCTCTGGCACCGAAAGCGGAAATTGAAGGTGAAATGGGTGCCTCTCATGTAGGTCTGCAGGCAAGACTGATGTCGCAGGCATTGAGAAAGCTGGCGGGCGTTATCTCAAAGGTGAATTGTGTGGCAATTTTCATCAATCAGCTTCGTGAGAAAGTCGGTATCATGTTCGGCAACCCCGAAACGACACCGGGCGGACGTGCGCTGAAATTCTATTCCTCTGTACGTCTGGATATCCGCAAAGTAGAGGTATTGAAATCAGGCGGTGAAATTGTCGGTTCGCATACCAGAGCAAAGGTCGTTAAAAATAAGATTGCGCCGCCGTTCCGTGAGGCAGAATTCGATATTATGTACGGCGAAGGTATTTCCAGAGTGGGTGAACTGCTGGATCTGGCGGTTTCTGTTGACATCATCAAAAAGAGCGGTGCATGGTTCTCCTATGACGGCAACCGTATTGCACAGGGGCGTGATAATGCAAAGCAGTACCTGAAAGATCACCCTGAAATCGCAGAGAAGATTGAACAGGAAGTGCTTTCCAACAAAGAAAGGTTCAGTTTCTCCAAAACTTCCAAATCAGCAAAGACAAAAGCGGTAAAGAGCGGTAAACCGGAAACCGTTTCCGCAGAAGAAGAGGCGGCTGAGGAAATAGCAGGGGAAATGGCAGAAGGCACACAGCCCGAAACAAGAACTGCTGATACCAGTCTGGATATTGTAGTAGACGATGAGTGAACATCTGATTACCGCAGCGGAAAGCCGTAAGAAGGGACTGACGGCACTGTATCTTGACGGAGAATATGCCGGCTGTGTGGATAACGTGACGCTGGCATCCTCCGGCTATACAGTGGGAAAGGTCATTACAGACGAGGACTGGGAGGAACTGACGGCGTCCTCCCGTGTCAGTCGGGCAAAAGAAAAGGCTTTATACCTCATCGAATACCGCAGCCGCACCCGCAGGGAACTGCGGGACAAGCTGCTGCCGCTTTATGGAGAAGCCGCAGCGGAAGCAGCGGTTGAACGTATGGAAGAGCTGGGACTGATCAATGATGAGCAGTTTGCAAGGGATTATGCCGGACAACTGATAAAACATAAGCATTTCTCCCGTGAACGGGCATCGTTTGAACTCATGAAAAAGGGTATTGAACGGGAATTGATTGACGAAATACTGGATGAGCTGGAAACAGACCCTGTGGAACAGATACAGGCATTATTGGAAACAAAGTTTGCCCGCCGCCTTTCTACTGAAAAAGACCGTCAGCGTACCATTAACGCCCTGCGTACAATGGGCTACCGTTGGAGTGATATCTCCGAAGCAATGGAAATCAGTGGGTAGCTGCTGATTGTCGCCGATAGCAGCTAATTGGGTTGACAAACTGTGAGTTTTGTCTTATCATCTTAAGCAGTAGGGAGAATTCAGCCCGAAATTATGCCCGTGCAGTGGTTTCAGAAAATGGGCAGTTCACAAAAGGGAGAGATGCAGATGAATGAAAGAATCGGTATGGTCAGTCTTGGCTGTGCAAAAAATCGTGTTGACGCTGAGATGATGCTGTACAGCCTCAAGGAAGCAGGCTACCAGATTGTAGCGGACCCCGCTTTCAGCG